>JBEDKY010000270.1:0-8849 GCA_041171905.1 Pseudomonadota bacterium | reverse complement strand
AAATTATAGTCGCCTTTGAGTTCATCCGGTTCAAACACAAACGGAAACGTGCCGACGGGGAGTCTGAGCTGCTGTGCGCTCATCCATTTTTCCGGCAATCGTGCAGGAATTCCGAAAACGCCACCGTCCTGTTGATTGCAGTGCAGCGTGTTACTCAGAACCTCATGGAAAAGCTGGTTGTCCAGATTCTTCCAAAAAGCGGACTTCACCGTATCGGAAATGCTGAAAGGATTCATTCTGAGGCCATCTTGTCTGCTCCATCGCGGCCGTTCGGCGACCGGCGTCTTGCGGTTGGTGCGCATGATCCAGAGCATGCGTGCGACATCCCACGAAGGCATCGAGATGTGGCTGACGCTGGAGCTGTCTTTCAGATACATGGTGTCGCGGTTGCCCCAGAGTCCATCCTTGCTGCGCGTGCGGTTCATCTGCAGCGAGGCGAGGCCCAGATCAGAAAAGAGTTCATTGAGTTTATTCACAGTCGGTTGCGCCGCAGGATAGCCCGCTTCGTCTTTAAATTCAGACTCAACGATTTCGCCCTTTTTGTGCAGGAATTGAATCATCGCGGCGGTTGCCTTGTTGCCGCTCCACTGAATCATGGCGTCAAGATATTCGCCGATGGTGAGAGTCACATCGTCTTGAACATCGGCGGTTCCAAAATCGTAGGTAAACTTTTGTGTCAGCTCTTTTTCAAGTGGGCCATTTTCTTCCAGGTGCTTGAGCACCCGTGCATGAACAAGCATTTTGAAGATGCTTGCCGGATAGGGAGACATAAAGTTGATGTCTGCACCCTCGGACTCGGGATTGATGAGATCCTGCGGCGGAAAAGGCGCTTTCCAAGCGTGTGGAGTCGGTTCAAAGTACGGAGGGGTTTTTGCAGTTTTACCGCCGTCAAAACGCTCCTGTGTCCACCGCTGCAGGCGGATGTTTGAAACTGCGCCTGACTTTTTGTCAAATGTGGCCGCTATGCCTTCGGGGAAATCACGAGAAAAAAGAACATTGCCGCCGACAACGCGATTTTTGCAATGGGGCTGGAAGGCAATCACCGCAAGATCGATCTGCGGAAAACGCTCTCTCCCAATCGCACTGCGTCCGTGCTTGCATGCGGGTTCCGAGGCCGGACAAGCGGATTCTGTAAAGTTCGGACCCAAATCAACGACGTTTTCAAAATCAGTCTGATTGACGGCTCTTTTCAAGAGATCAGCAAGAGCCTTTTCGTCGAGACATTTCTTCTGCCGTGCGAAGGCGTTGAGCGGCGCAGCAGAACAAACAAGAAAAATTGCCGAAGTCAGTGCACTGCTAAAAAGATTTTTGCGCATGGTTGTTCAGCCTGATTTTGAATGAATGGACGGTTTTGGGGGGCGTCGGGGGCGCTGCTCAGGGTTTGCAGAACGCGCCCTTCACAAGGAATGTTTCCAACGACTTGCTCGCGGCGTAAGTGCGATATTCAAATTCTTTGCTTCGGCGGAACTTGGGCTGTCCGAGGTTGTCGTAGCCATTGCCTTCATACGTGCGCCAGTCGTAGGGAACCAGTCCGTACACACCGGCATCGATCAGCGGGTTGCGCTGACGGCACTCCTTCAGATACGGATTGCCGCCGCCCATCGGACCCACGAAAATATCAACTCGGTCAAGTTCGATGGCTCCACCGATGTCTTGAGCGCAGACGTAGCCGTCATGAACTTTTCCATTCGGAAGCGGAATTCCACGCAAGCGGGGCATATAGAGAAGAGCGCCGATCAGACGCTTTCTCACTTCAACGACGGGAAGCGAGCAAAAGTCGAGCTTGGCCTGCTGGCACAGGTGAACGAAATCGACCGCAACAGAACGGTAGGGATGCAGGTTATGTCCTAGAATTCCCACTCCAAACGCATTGGTGGGAAGAACTTTGTAGTCCCAAACTCCATTGACGTAATTTGCAACGTTCAGAACGCGGCCGTCATTGAGTTTACCCGTACCTTCCATGTCGAGATCTTCGTGGAACGATTCACTGACGTAGGCAATCACTTTGCCCGTCACAGCTTCGTAGAGTGGAACAGTTTTTGGACCGGGATGATATGCCTCATCGGCGATGTTGTAGAAGGTCGGATACAGCATTCCAAGTGAGGTTTTCTCGCCATTCTCGTTACCCTGAGAGAGCATTTCGCCCATCGCGCGCATCGGGACTGCGGCTTCCGATGATGGATTCGGACAAAGCTCTGTTTCCCAATAAATGGGCCTGAGTTTTTGTGATGGGTAATAGCAGGTCTTGCCGTTGATTTTGAGTTCAACCGGAGCGGGTTTGTCGAGGGTTGCATCTGTGACTGAGGTGCCGACAACTGGTTGTGCATGCAGCACGCTTACGAATTTGTCGGAGGAGTCGGGTGCCGAGCTGCAGGCACAGCCGTCCGGACTGTTGGTGCAGTTGATCTTGTAGCGGCCAGAGAAAAGTGACGGTGCAGATTGGGCAGTTGTGACGCAGGCCAGAGACATGAACGCAGCCGACAAAGTGACGAACTGAAACTGAATTTTCATGTGCCAGTCTTTCTGTGAGTGTGGATTCGGCTCAGAGTGCTTTTCCCATCAAAAGCAAAGAGCTCCCTTTCCAAATCGTGGTTTTGGTGAATTTATAGCCATTTTTGTCGTAAAAGCCAACATTGCGCGCATCCGGCGATGTTACGAGGTGAACGCCGCACATTCCCTGAGCCTGCAGATGGTTCTCAAACAAGTTCAAAAGTGTGCTGCCAAGTCCGCGTCCGCGTGCCGATTCACTGCAATTGATGTGCAGGTGTGCAGGGTAGTTGTCGTAGCAGTCTGCAAAATTTTGGAACCAAGGATGCAACTCCCGCAATTCGGGGTCCATGCGCGAATCCGGAACGCCACAGATATAGCCGAGCACATCGCTATTTTTCTCGAAAGCAATAAAAAAGCACTCAGGGTGGTGCTTGCTGTACCAGTCGAGGTACTTGAACTTGAATGCTTCGCGTTCTTCGGGTGTTTTGAAGGTTTTCTTGGTCGATGATTCAAAAAATACCTTCTCCACACCGCTCCAGATGCGGCCCTTTTCGGCCGAGGGTCCGAGGTTCAGCAGAGTTTTCATTTGAATCATGCGCCGGCGCCCTCAATAAGTTTGAACTTGCTGCGGAGATGTTTGACGAGCTCAATTGTCTTGCGTTCAGGGTAATCTGAATCAGGCATAATCAGATGCACCTGATTCACAAGCTCTTTGCGGTTTGCAATTCGGATGCTGCCGGTTTTGAGTGCCGTGCTGACGCTGTGATGGGGGAGAGCAGCATAGAGGCCGAGGCGGCACACCGCTTCAATCATTGCCTGATGTGAGTTGATTGCAAAGACGATGTCCGGCTGGTAGCCGCTCTTTTTCTCACCGTGTTTTTTTAAAAAATTGACGAGCAGGCGATCGGAGGTCCGAAAACCGGCAAAGCGAGGGTGAGGGTTTTTGTCCAAATCAGGATTGTCTTTGGAGGTGACCAGCTGGATTCGCTCGTCGAGCAGTTTGTAGGAGCGCAGTGATTCACTTGCGGGAGCATGGCTGGTGAGGCCAAGATGAAGTTGACCACCGCTGACGCCTGCAATGATTTCAAGTTCGGAAAGATAACGAACGTCTACTCTGACAGAAGGGTGAGTTTGGGTAAATTCGCACAGCAGCGGAGCGATCAGGTTGGTTCCGATTTCGGAGAAACATCCGAAGTGAATCGGGCCGCTGAGTTCTGTTTTTGAGTCGCGCAATCTGGCCAGCACGCCGAGCAGGCTTTCATATGCTGGCTGCAGTTCGCTTTTTAAGGCTCGTCCGTTTTGGGTGAGTGCCAGCCCTCGGCTCTGTCTGACGAAGAGTTGAGTGCCGAAGGATTCCTCGAGCGACTGCAACTGTCGGGTGAGTGCGGGTTGAGAGATGCCGAGTCTTTTCGCGCAGCGGGAAATGTTCAACTCTTCCGCCAACAGCAGAAAAGTCGGAATGAGCTCCATCGGGATTTGAAAAGATTGTTCCGCCACGCATGCTCCGATGTATCCTCATTCGAAGATACATCTGCACACGCATGGAATGAAGCGGTCGGGTCATAAATTTATGACTGGCGACTCATGCGCCGCTGCCGAAATGGAACAGTACCAGTGTTACTTTTTGATGAGACCCGTAATGGCGGCAGCAAGTGCGTCGGCTGTCTCGACCTGTATAACTCTTTCGGATGCGCCGCCTGCCACTTCCATCATGCACTCTGTGGTGCTCATCTGTTCACCTTCGGTTGTTTCAAGGGTGCATTTGTCGGTTGTCGCGCCAAGCAACACTCCATATATTCGCTGACTGAAAGTCTGATTCAAGGACGATATTGCATTTTTCAGTTGCTCTGGTGATTCGTCGCGCGCAGCTCCATCCGAGAAAAAAAGAACGGTCTGCAGGTCCAGTTTCTTTATCAGGTTGAGTTTCTGGTATTCGGAAAGTGCGCGATTGATTCCCAGTGCGTATTCTGTACCGAGCAATCCTTTGGGTTCGAAGCAAACACCTCTCTTGTAGAGTGACTCAATCTCGGAGTTGCTCATCGTCAGGAGACTGTCGGACACTGGCAGGGTCGTCGCATAATTGTTGAACGTCACGACCGTCATTCTCACCTGCTCTTTGTTCTTGAGGACTCCGCGCAGACCCTCCACGAGTTGCAGAAACGCATCAAAACGTTTGCAATCTGGGTCGCTGCCCGAACCCGCTGCACGAGTGCTTGGGTCCACGAAAAGTGATCCCGACCTATCCATGATGACGTAGAGGTCCAAAGACTTTCCAGGCTGAACAAACTTGCCAGTCTTTTCCCCTGAAGCATCAATGGAGCGTTGAGGGGCTTTGCTGTCAGGTACACTCTGGCTGAATTTTCCCTCGGAGCAGGCGGTGGAAAATAAGGAAGCACTGATAACGCAGGCAAAAACACTGTTTCGCAACAGACTTGAGCCCCAAAAACGTCGTTTCTTTGAGTTCATAGATCAGTCACCTCGCTCCTACTAGGGTATCGGACTTTGCTTGACATGAGTTGACGGTGATTAATCTTTAGACACTTTTAAAAATACAAATGCAGGAAAAATAAAGGATTTTTTTGGCATGGACGGTGCTGAGAACCCCTCGTCGCCGGTGTCTTTGCACTCGGAAAAGTATTTGAGGTCGTGTCATGAAGAGCCTGTTTGCTTCTATGCTTTTGGGGATAGCTGTATTCGCTGCGTGTACCAAGAACGAACCGAAGCCAACTCAATCGGCGGTTCTTGCTCTCGACTCGGGTGATGCTCGCTGCTCCGTAAAAGACATTTCTGACTGCACGGATGCGCGCGGTGGGCTTTCGTGTTTTAGCCGCTGCGGATTCAAGCCAAGCGAAAACTTCTGCGCCATGGAGTCATTGAACAAATGCCTCGACGGCAAGGGCGGAACGACTTGTTACCAAAAGCACTGCAACAGCTCGGTGCACAGCGGACCATTTAACCCGTCCAACGGTTCAGGCGGACTGGTCAGATTGCCGGCTCAGGGCTACGGTTATGAAACATTCGACGTCGAGAACATGCGTTATGGTCAGCCCAAGACAGTTGCCCGCATTAAGGAACTCGCAATTCGAGTCTACAATAAAACTGGATATAAACTTTATGTCGGCGACCTTTCCAATTCGGGCGGCGGCAACGGCGGGCGCCATGCCGGACACTATGACGGTATTGAAGTCGACGTCGCCATCATGGGCAACACTCCCACAGTGAGCTGTTACACCATTTGGGAGGGCTGCTATGTGCGTAGTGCGCAGATGGCTCTAGTCAACGAAGTGTTGAATATGGGTGGTTCGACCGGTATGCTTTTCAACGATGTTGCTGTGCAGAGCCGATTCCCCGGCCATGTACACTCTGCCGGCGGCCATGACAATCACATCCACATCAACTGGCATCGTTGATTCTGCGTTGGAAGATGTGAGTGAATTGAGTTCTCGATGAGGCCGTGATGAACGGCCTTTTTTTTTGCAGCCGGTGAAGGAGTCAAAGATGAAGGTTTTCTTTAAACGCCGGCTTATTTCTGTTGTCCTCCCATTTGCACTCGGCAGTTGTGCTTTCGTCGGTGTTGCCGCGACGTGGCAAAAAGACGAGCAAATTTCCGCACAGGGTCGTGCCAACCCGCTTGAATTGAATGAGCAAGAGCTCTCGGCCGCTGCGCTGCGTGGAAAGCAACACTCGCTGAATTATCCGGTCGAAATCACCGGCGAGGCACTTCCGCGCGATGCCGCACTGCGATTTTTCAAACCTGATCACAATCGCATCGCGATTTTTTCATTACTGGATGGGATTTTTAAAAAAGTCGCACGGCTACAATCTTTTTCTGATGTGGAAAAAATGGTCGGGTTGATTGATTATCCGCAAACCCAAGGTGAGGGAGTTTATTTTGTTCCGATGCCTGACGGGCAAAAGCCTTGGTTCAAAATGGGCACGAGTTTTGTGGCCGCACCAGAGGGTCCTGCCATCACGTTCAGCTGTGCCACCTGTCATGCCGGCGACCTGTTCGGTCGTAAAGTCATTGGATTGAATAACCGCTTTCCGCGCGCGAATGAGTTCTTTCTCCTCGGGCGAACGGCTACCTCTGTGCTTCCTCCGCCTTTGTTTAAAGTTGGTGTCGGTGCGAGTGACAAAGAGCTCGCTATGTATCGCCGACTGCGTGAAAATGCGCAGTTCATCGACGGCCGCAAACCACTGGTACGCGGACTCGACACATCGCTGGCTCATGTGGCGCTCAGTCTGAGTCGACGCGCCGACGACGGTCTTGCTTCCAAAACTCCTGACAGCCGCAGCAATCCACGCGATTCGCTGCTCAGGTATCAGCCGGCCGACAGCAAACCGGCTGTATGGTGGAACGTAAAATACAAGAACAAGTGGCTGCTGGACGGCTCTGTGATCTCGGGAAATCCGATCTTTACGAACATTTTGTGGAATGAGATCGGCCGTGGAACTGACTTAAGTGAATTGTCCGACTGGCTCGAGCGCAACGACACGGTGGTGAAGGAGCTGACTGCAACCGTGTTTTCCGCCGAGGCACCTGCGTTTCTCGATTTCTTTCCAGAGTCGCATTTCAACATCGACAGGGTCAGGCGAGGACAAAATCTCTTCAATAAAAATTGTTCATTTTGTCATGGTCATTACGTGAAGGGATACGAGAGTGCGAGTGCGAAATTTATGACTGCACGCGAGCTTCTTTCCACGCTGCGGGTTGAATTTCATTCAAACACGCCGGTCATCAACGTCGGCACCGACCCGCTGCGTGCGCAGGGAATGCAGGCGCTCGCAGAACCGCTCAACAGTCTCGCGGTTTCAAAAAAGAACGGAATTGTGGTCAAAGTGCAGCAAGGGTATGTGCCGCCACCGCTTGTTGGTGTCTGGGCGCGATGGCCCTACATGCATAACAATTCAATTCCCAGCCTGTGCGCTGTGCTGACGCCCGCCGCACAGCGTCCGGTGGTCTGGGATGTTGGTGAGGCGCGCTCCAAGGAGACCGATTTCGATGCCGAATGCAACGGCTATCCCTTGGGTGAAAAGGCGCCTGCCGAGTGGAAGAAAAACCGCTGGGGTCGATTCGACACGCGTCGCAAGGGGATGGGAAATCAGGGCCATGACGAAGGCATTTTTATGACCAACGGGGTGTCGCGCTTCAGCAGCCAGGATGTGAAGGATTTGGTTCATTTCCTGCAGACGCTTTAAGCTTAAATTCAACCGTACCCGCATTCACTCGGAACGGACGATGAACAAAATTGAACTTTTGATGGCAATGGAAAAGGAATTTTTTTCTCTGTGGAGTTGCGAGAATTTTCCGCTCGAGCTTCCGGACGGTCATCCGTTTCCCAACCAGAAGTATCCACTCTTGGAAAAGCTTCTCGCCGGACATGGTTTTGCGGATAGAATCACACGTTGCGGACAGGTTGATACTGATTTTCTCGCTTATGTTCACAGTCCGGCATACGTCAATCGTGTTTTGAATATGCAATTGAGTGAAGAGGAAGTCCGCCGAATCGGCTTTCCTCAGCGAAAATCCTACGTGGAACGTGCGCTCGCATCGGTCGAGGGGACACTGTGTGCAACCCGCCACATATTGCAATCGGCGGATTTGTGCGCGGGTGTTTTGGCTGGCGGCACTCACCACGCTTTTGCCGAACACGGCGAGGGCTACTGCACGTTCAACGATATTGCAGTTGCAGCAACCTATGCACTGCGTCACTCAAAAGATCGAGTCCTCATCATTGATCTCGATGCTCATCAGGGCAACGGAACCGCAGCCATCTTCGCGCGCGAACCACGTGTCTTTACATTTTCAATGCATGCCGAGGAAAATTATCCCCGTCAAAAGCAGCGTTCGAGTCTTGATATCGGCTTGCCGCACGGGACGTCAGACGAGTCCTATTTGAACCTGCTGACAGATCATCTTCCCGTGATTTTTGATGGATTCAGGCCCGACTTGGTTTTCTTTCAGAGTGGAGTCGACGTTCTTCACTCCGACCGCTTTGGACGACTCGGACTCAGTTCTGACGGGCAGTATCAGCGGGATTCATTCGTTTTTGAGCAGTGTTTTTCAAGGGGAGTTCCGTGCGTCATCACCCTTGGAGGTGGTTATCAGCGTGACCACGGGGCCGTCGCCCGTGCTCACGCTCAAACCTTTCTGACCGCCGCGCAGGCGCTCAAAAAACGTTAAATCAATCCAGGGCCGTAGTCGCTTGTAACAACCATTCCTTCTTCACGAATGCCATCGGCAAAGCAGATGCTGTTGGCAGCCTCGCGGCCCGTGCACACCGAGCGTTCCATGAGTGCCGACGGATAGTCTGTTTTGAGCCAGTCGCCCGCGAAACTGAGATTACCGATTCCCAGCG
>JBEDKY010000269.1:0-7536 GCA_041171905.1 Pseudomonadota bacterium | reverse complement strand
CGGGTTGGAGGAACAGGAGTTCCGCATCGCTTCCAGTTGCCTTTCTGTGCTGACCGACATCCCTTGGTCGCAGGGCAATGTGCGCGAGTTATGGCAGACGCTGCAGGCCATGAGTGTCGATGCGACCGATGGAGTCATTACCCTCGAGCACCTCCCCAAACGCTATCTGGAAGCTCGTGCCAACTCAGCAGACAGAGCAGCCAATCAATCAGAAGACGTTGCACAGCTGGAAAAAGACTTGCCGGCAAATGCACCAAGACGCTTGTCTGCTGTTTTGAAACCAAGTTTTCCATGCGACTTTGCTGGAATGGTTGAGGTCATCTTCGAACACGTTCACGCGCAATTGTGCAAATCGCTCGGCGACGAAACACCCAGCCAGCGCACCGTCGCGCAGCTGATGAACATCAGCCGTCACGAAGCTGGACAGAGGTTGGCCCGGCTGCAAAAAACTCCTTAGCTCTCTCCGCAGAAGAACAGCACTGACGGTTTTTAATTTGAAAAGAGGGGATTATGAAACATCTTCGAGTCGTTCCAGCCACAATCATCTTTGCTTCGCTCCTTCTCGCAACATCCGCCTGTAAGCCGAGAAACTTCTCTGACAATCAATCCAGCCCTGTCGTTGATCCCGACACGCCTCAGGTCTGCAAATTCAAGCTCGAAAAAAATGCTCCCTACACGACAGCTGAATTCAAAAAGAAACTCGCGGAGGCGTTTAACAAGGCTGCCAAGAGCGGAATCCTCAAGGAAGAGAATCTGCGCGACTTTTTGTTTGCGGATGAAGTCGCAGCTGCTCTTAAAGGTCAGCTCACACTCACGATTGATGACTGCGCCCTGACACGTACAATCAATGAGTCAGTCACAAAGCCATCCTACTTTTACTGGCTCACCGGCAACGGTCGCACCACAGATGGCGGAATGACTCTTTATAAGGGCGCTGTTTACGCCGAAGGATTTTACCGTTGCCGTGCCGCTGGTGTTTCGGGAACCATTTTTCCACGCCGCGCATATAGTCTGAGCGAGTTGATGACTCAACAACCGTGGCTTGAATGGAATAAAGAAACACGAGAATTCACTGCAAAAATCGGTTCACCAGCCGCTCGCATCGCACAAGTCATCCTAGAGGAACAAACCAGCAGTGCAATTACCCTGCACCGCGGCACCAATACAACTTATTCATCCAAAGAAAAGGCCCTTGCAACAGCCAACAACTTCAGATTCGGAGAGTTCGGCGCAATTTTCACGACACCGTCTTATGAAGCCGCAAAGGGATGGGCGAATCCGGTGGTGCTGACTGCGAAAATCAATCCGAGTGATTTTATCAAATCAGCAACAAAACCCAATCCTGACAGGGGAAATGTTCAGAGTATTTACGTCGGAATCGAATACGGGTATCCGGAAATTGCATTCCTCTATGCCGCAGGTGACAAGAACAATTTGTTCTTCGATTCAAATACGCGAAAGTGCGTCACGGAAAAAGCAAAGGGCGCGGATAAAAAATTCGCACCACCCTGCAAGTAATCAATTGAGCTCGTTGTTTTATAAACTGCTGATATAGTCCAGAAGAGCCCTTCTCTCTTCAGCCGACAAAGTCTTTCTTCGCGGCATTGAACCGTTCCTGACTTCGCTGCGGATATCGCTTTTATTTCTGCGCCACTGGCTGACGGTTTCCAGCCGAGGGCTCTCGCCTCCCGCTGAGTGACAACCAACACAAAGCACCTTTGCGGTGTCGAAGGTCAATCTTGTTGGCTGCGCTGGTTGAGCCCCCGAGCCGGCAATAAGTTTATCTAAAAATGCGATCATCCTTGTTTTGTCGTTGGCTGACAGTGTCTGCGGAGCCGGAGGCATGCGGTCGGCGACAACCGCCGAACGCGATGCGCTCGCAAATGCAGTCCAGTCGGCTTCATTTCCACCTGCTTTATCCCAGATACGAGCGCCCGATGCACCGGGCTGATGGCAGCTGACACACTTTGTCTTGGCTTCGTCCAAAGTCATTGCGGTCGCCGAACTACCCGAACCTGAATTACTTCCGGAATTAGCGGACCCCGCAGGAGGGTTTTGTGCCGCGGGTGGTGCAGCTCCGGAAACACCATTTGAATTCGCAGAATCATTTTTTGCAGATATTTTCGGAGCCGGAGTTGCCTGGGGTTTCTTTTGAATTGCTGCGTTCGTGGCAGGTGCCTGACCGCAGGCACCCAAAATTGCCAATACGAAAATTTTAAAAAACAAAGATGAACCCATTCGACCCCCCATGAGGATCTTATCGGAGTTATGCAAATTCCAATTGAGTATATTCAATTACCAAGTGAAAATGTCAGGGGTTATCTCCCAAGCGATTATGTCAGGTCCGAGGTTTAAACTCCCCCTTTCGAGGGAAAAGGGATGGTGAGCTGAAAATTTCAATAGCGCGGGTAAGGGTCGATTCCGGCGTTTTTCAAAAAGGCTTCAACCTTGACCAGTCGACGCTTCTGATCGGCACGGATCAGCGTCTCATCATTGTTGAAACGCCCGACGTCCTCAAATGCATTTGAATCGGGATCACGATAGGAATCCACCGACAGCTGGATGAGTGTTTCGAGTGAGATGCCCTGTGCCTTTAGTGTCGACATCCGATCCAAAAATCCTTTGCGATCGGTCGCTGCAAGCGGACTTTGTGTGAGCAAAGTAAAGAACGCGCCGGCCAGCATCGGATGATTTGCGGGCAGAAGCGCACCTCTTGCCGAATCCACAAAACGCGCTCTGAGCGGTTTGATCTTGGCATCCAGATAATACTGATCTGCCTCTTCGGCCGACCTTTCGCCACAGGCGATGCAACTGAAAAGACCAATATTGCGTCGCCCCGAATCGCCGTGACCATAATACGCCTGTGTCGGCGAACCGTTGAGGTTGATTGTGCCCTCGGCGTGTCCAATTGCCAGAATCAAAACCGATTTGGGTGTGCGAATGGCCTCGCCCACATCAAAATCGATTGTGACAGCGGTATCTCGCTGTGGGCTAACGGGAGCTGCCGGTCGAGGCTTTGCCACGGGAGCAACAACTCGCCGTCCAACTCTCAGCGTATTCTGACATGAGGCAACAAAAAAACAGACGGGCACTATCAGTGTCGCCAGACTGTTTTTAATCGACATGAGGGCCCCCTGCGTGATTAATTTTTCAATCACGCACAGGACGGCGTCCGCCCGGAGCAATCCACTCCTTGTAGCGCGCCATTTCTTGCGGAGTCGGATTCGCCTTGCGGAACTTCTTGCCGTTCAAGGAAACTTCAATGCGTCGATTTGCCGCACGCCCCTGTTTTGTTGCATTGCTGGCGATCGGAAAACGGAAGGCGGCACCCGATGTCGTGATGATTTCCGGGGAGACGTCACGCTCCATCAAAGCTCTGCGCACAGCATCCGCGCGGCGCTTCGAAAGAGCCATGTTGACGTCCAGTGAGCCTACGGAGTCCGTGTGACCTTCGATGTGAATCGCGGACGGCTTTTCAATTTCAAGTCTGTCTTTGAGCTCCTGAATTGTTTTCATCGCCTGCGGCGTCAGCTCGGCACTGCCAAACTTGAATCTGACGTATCCGACATCAACAATCTGTCCACCCACCAGCAGCTTGAGCAGACTTTCGTCGCTCGCCAGTTGCCTTGGTGCCTCTTCGGCGCGGCTGTCGGCAAGAATCCGGTCAAGGTCAACATCAGAATAAGCCGGCAGGGCATCTCGTGGGTCAAACACGTCGACAGATTCCGTCTCCTTCACGCCGCCGGATGTGTAGCGAAGACCAGCCATAACTCTAAACAGCGGCGAGCCGACTCCACGACCTAAGCCGGTGCCCACGGATGCGTGATAGGTCATATTGGTTTCTGCAAGATATCGAGCACCGAAGGCCCATTCCCAAGGATTGCCCGCACTGCTCAATGATATAAAGCCCTGACTGAACTCAGCTTTCAGACCAGCTTCCAGCGACAAATGTCCTTTTGTCCGTGGCGTTCCCAGCAGACTCCATTGAAAACTGCTGTCCCAGCTCACGGCATAGCTGCGCGCCAAGAGGGTTCGTCGTCCGCCGGTAAAGCCAGTTTTACCGACAACTCTTTCACGATCACCCCAAATAGTAATTCCCGGTGTCAGGCTGACTTCCCAATCACCCGTCGTCGAAAACAGCGAACTCGGTATGCTTATTTTGGCTCGGGTTGTTCCATCCGAAAGAAGCGCTTTTCTGTCGCCTATGGGAAGACGAACTTCGCCTGCAAGGGCATGCGTTCCGGCAAGATCCGTTCCCCAGTCAAAGAGTTTGTATTTGAGTCCGATCCGCGGATCGGACAAAAGTAAAAACTGACGCGAGCCGCCGACTTCAAGAAGATAATTTTCAGGATTCTCATGAATGTTCAGCAGTGCAACCGGCAACACTCCAGACAATTCAAGATCAGGCAACAAAGCATAGGCAGCCGAAGCATGAGTCATCAGCAGGTGATCGACAATTCCAATTCGTGTGTCCTTGCCATCACCCAATTCAACCGGCCTGAGCACATAATCCGCGGTTGCACCGTACATCCATGCCTTGTGCGGAATAACATGCGGAGTCTCGCTGAGTAGTGCAGATGAGTTGCCTGCGGCAGGCGCAAAGTTCTCGGAGTTGAAACCTAGAGAGTGTGCCTTTTGAACAACTGGCGCACAGACGCAAAGAGCTGCGGTTTGCAACATCCGCGCTGCGGAACTCAACGCTTTTTTACTCTTGATTGAATTCATGAATGAAGCCTCCCAGAACGATCCGCAGAGCGTCTCCACGACCTGCGCACAAAAAGCAGAGGCAGAGCGAGAAGAAGAAGCATCAGGTGCGCAGCCCGCCTGGCTGGTGCATTCGTTTTATCGTCGCCAATCACACCGCAGTTTCCAGTACCGCCCTGCAGGCGCAGCCGGCTGAACGATTCTAGGTTGTCCGAATCACCGACGATTCCAAATTCATTCGCAAGTCGATTTCCCTCATCGGCGTTGCGATAATCACGCAACTGCCCCGAAGACGAGGGTGTCGCGTAGAATCCATCACCCTTGGGATCTTTGCCACCAATCGGATCATTGTCCACAGTGCGGCTTTCGTCGATTGCTTTACAAGTCATACCGCTGTCCGTTGCATTGCCAACGACGATCGTGAAAGTCGACGAAACTGATGGGCGTCCATCCTGATAGACGGGCGTGACCTTCACAGTGTTGTTGCCGTCCTGCAGACCAACAAACTTGATATCGAAATTGCTGCCGGGTGCCGATGGTGACACCGCGTTGTAGGTCAGCTTGCCGCCGGATGCCGGCGTAACTTCAACACGCACGAAACGCAGGGCATTCTTGTCGAATTGGGTAAACAAACCATCAAGACCCGCGGTCAACTGCGACTGTCCGCGTGCATAACTGAACTTCACCTTGCCGTTGCCCGTGCGAGCGCTGTTCTCAATCAAAAATCCGGCGGGGTTGAGTGTCGCCTTGCCCTCGTCATCATAATCAAAATAGGCGACCTGATTTTCAGTGAAGAGAATGTGGTGCACATTCACTTCGCCGAAAGGTGCGGTGAGAGCTTCCGTATGAGCGGCAGCAATCGACTGCGGAGCCTGTCTGTCCACACAATATTCCTGCACCCTGCCCAATCTTTCACCGCTGACAATCGCCTCGTTTTTGAGGCGGACTGAATTGCGGCATGTGGATGCGGCGACGTATTTGGGAACGTTGGGCAGGCCGTCCGTCACCACAATCACGTTGCGGCCGACGCCTGCAGCGTTGTTCAATTTGTCATACGCCTTTTTTGTGCCCCTGAAAAAATAGGCAAAATCAGTTGAGCCACGTGGCATTTTCACTGCGAAATCAACAAAGCTCTTCATATTGTTGATAGCCGCGGAATCGGCAGCGGATGCAAATGGAAGATTTTCGCAGATAGAAATTTTAGATGAATCTGCCGGAGTTCCCCAACGGGCACTGGCATTTGAAGAGGGGAATAGGTCAGTCGTCTCCGTGCAGTAGTCCGGTTCGAAACGAGCGTTCAAATCATCTTCCCGCTGGTCGGAGAACTCAGTTCCGGAGCGGCCGTTGTAGTTCATCACCGCGAGCTGCGGGTACGAGGCATTGCCAGGCGCGACATCGGACTTTGTTGCGGCAGCCGCAAACTTCGAAATGAATTCCTGTACCGCGGGTCCGCGCAGGGCATTAACGTCGGTGGTTTCTTCGCTCTTGGAGTTGTCGACAATCAGCATGACCTGACCGCGCATCTGATTGGCAGGGCTCAAACAGTTGCTCACCGACCAATTGAACGCCACCGGGCCGGTGGCGCCAGCCGCGCGCGCGATGTTGATGGTCGCGTTGTTCAAAAGGTTGGTGGCCGTCCCGCTGCCGGGGATACAATCACGCGTGCTGACTACAGGTTCGCAGCGAGAAAAGCTCGCTGCGTAGGCGGAGGCGGGCAAGGCTGCCAGAGCCACTCCGGAAAGAAGCTTCACGGGACACGGCTGCAAAATCTTCCTCACGCCGACATCCTCCTTTCCAATTCGATTGAAAGTTGCGGGGTTTGACAAAAATATTGCCATGTTTGCCCGCACCCCAACACCCCTGCCGCCGCGAGAATCCATGCGATGCATCAGAGATTTGACACACCTGCGAGATTGAGCGAATTTGCTGTCATTCCCACAGGCAATCCGGCCGCCGGTTGCACACAGCCAACCAACGGCCCCATGGATGGACAACAGCATGACTTCTGGCGAACGTCCGACATCCCCGCAGCCTCTGCAGGTGACTGTCTATCTGGACTGCAATGCGACAACTCACACACATTCAATTGCACTGCAGGCGGCGCGCGAAGCCATGGAGCTCTGCTACGGCAACCCAAGCTCCACTCACATGACCGGCCTGCACGCCAAATCTTTTTTGGAAAGCGCGCGCGAGGCGGCGGCACAGGCCGTGGGCGCAAGTTCGGCCGACGAAATCATCTTCAACAGCGGCGCGACGGAAGGAATTCAATCTTCGGTTTTTTCGGTGCTCATTCATCTGCTCGATCAATTCCGCGAATTTGGCAGACTGACGCGCTGGAGAATCCTCTACGGCGCAACCGAACACAAGGCTGTTCCTGCGGCCATCTACCACTGGGCCGAGCTTCTGCGCATTCCCGTCGAGATTGAAGCCATTCCCGTTGATGCCGATGGAATCCTCGACCTCTCGTTCATCGAAGATCGAATTGGCGAATGCGCGCTGATCTGTACGATGGCTGTAAACAACGAAACAGGCGTCATTCAACCACTTGATCAACTGGCAGCGCTGCTAAAGCGGAGTAATGCCGCAGGTTGTTTGTGGTTTGTGGACGGAGTTCAGGCACTCGGTAAAGTGCCGCTCTGTCTTTCTCAACTGGGTGCTCACTATGCCTGCTTTTCTGGACACAAACTCAATGCCCCCAAGGGCATCGGTTTTCTCTGGGTTCACCGCGATGCTCCCTACACGGCGATGATTGTCGGCGGCGGCCAAGAACGCGGTAAACGCTCGGGCACCGAAAACCTTCCTGGTGCTGCCGCATTCGGACGCATCCTGAGC
>JBEDKY010000268.1:0-3939 GCA_041171905.1 Pseudomonadota bacterium | reverse complement strand
GTTCGAGTCCAGCGCAGGGAATGAGCCACTGAATGAGACCCCTGAGCTTGTGTTGGTAGAATTCGAGTCATCATTTGCAGCAAAAAAATCTTTCCAAACAGCCAATGCTCCGTCGACCTTCTTTTGTGCCTTTATAAACGGAGAGCTGCTGCCATTAAAATTTGCCGCGGCAAGCGAGGAGGATGACAACGTCAGCCCTGCGGCCATTTTGCCCAGAGCGGTTTCGACGTCCGCCTTTGTACTGCACACACCGCTTGATGTGCCGCCGCACGAGAGCAGAGCTGTGGGCAGGTTCGGCAGAGAGCCGACCATGTTGTAACTCGAAAAAGTGCGCAGGCGCTCGCGCGTCATGTAGCGCATGTAGTGAAGATTTTGCAGGCTGTTGACCGGAACTTCGTCGCAGTCGGGCGCGCTCACGCCACCGCAGGAAAATTTGATGGTGTAGACTTTCGGGTATTCACTGTTCGAATTACCGGCTACAACTTTCTCCGGCTCTGCGGGAAATAAATGGGAGACGCAACTCGGAGCGGTCGGAGAAGGTTCGGGATCATCCATAGGTGTAAATGACGGCGGAGGCGGCGACATAAAATCTTTGCATGCCGGCTCCATCATCTGCCCGACGAACATCCTGAATCCTGCATCTGTCGCATAATCTTTCCATGGACTGTCGATGGGCGGAGCAGATGCCGACGCAAGGTCGGGCCGGTCATTTTCAATTTTCTTGAGTTCTGCAACAGCACGATCGCGTGTATCCCGCAGCAAGGTGTCCTGACTTTCGGGCAGATTAGAGAATTCGACATCGAGCACAATCATGTCGTGATAGGTTGCACACGTGTACTGTTTGGTAGTGTCGTCTGCAGAGTTGGGATCAAGCGGTATCATGCAGCTCTGTTTGGGTGTCGGGTTTGACACCGTAGCTGGGTCGGCAGGCACATCAAAGACCGTGTTCATGTCGCGCACGGCAGGCTGAAAGGCCTTGAGTATGTCGATAGCGTTTTGACTTGTGATGGTGCCCGCCTTGACCTTGTCTGCCAACGACATTCGCAGAGTCTTGACGGCCTCGAGCTCCGGGATAGTTAAGTCGATGTTGGCATAGGCCTTGTTGAATCCGGACAGATTCTGCCCCTGATTTGCAAATACCGACAGCACCACCCTTTCGTTCACCGAATAATCAAAACAGTGTGCAGCCGACTACAAGCGGACTTTCAGCGCGTCTGCGCGTACGGGAAAACGCTCGGCTTCAATGAACTCTGCAGATTTTCCGTTCCATGGTGAGCCTGCAACATCGGGTGCGCGAATCTCGCCCGTCCGTTTGGGGAATTCCATCAGCACGCTGCAGCGATAAAACTTCGCATCAGCAGGCACGTCGCCCATGACGTCATTCGTGTTGCGCGATTGAATGTAGAGATATCCGCCCACGGTCTTGGCTTTGAACTGGCCGAAGTGCTTGTAGAAGAGACTCTGCTGCTGTTCCGGATCTGCCACCTTGTTCGGATCAAACGCCGTTTCGCTTTCGGCTGTGACGATTGTCGGAGTTTTGAGAACACTTGAGGTTTTTGAACAACCAATTCCACCGCTCCCTCCGCTGCGCCCGGGAGCGCATGCAGCCACACACAACAGAGGCAAAGCAATCAATTGGGAATGTAGGCGGCGATTCATGCGCTTCAGCCCTCCGAGTCGTATATCGACGCTTCTCGGCACGGCTGCAGGTTGAAATTTCAAATACCAGGAATCATTGTGTTTTATTGTGTTTGCTTGCAGGTTAAAACGTTAAGACCTCGGCATGACTACTTGAAATCGTCCTCACTGTTGCCGAGCTCGACGCCGTGTTCGAGTGTGCCAGCCCCAGGACCACTGAGAATGAACTCGCCATTCAGGTGAATTGTTGAATCAGGTGGAACTGTGGCGCGGGCGATTATGACACTGGCGGGAGTTCTTCCGTCTGTGTTCGGATTGAGAAAGATCTGCTGCCAGTTGTCACTCAAGCCGGTACCTCGGAATGTGATCGGCGACGCGCCATCAGCTGTGAGCTTGAGCGTGACGAATCTTTCTTTGCTGCCCGTGTTTGTGATGGTGATGGGGTGAGAGTAGTGCACCGCCCAATTGCCCCAATTTGGCAACCGCCAGCTTTTTTGGTCACTTAAAAACAAATAATGACGAGCCGACATGCGCATGCAATTCGTTACGTCCTGTGGCCATTGCGAAGAACACGCAGGAGTGCTGTCTGGCATGAACATTTCAACAAGATCAATGACAATAGCGCGCAATCGCTTTGGGTTTGCGTCCTGTGGGTCGGGGGCGATGTGAGTCACCCAAGTGCCGCTTTGAGCCGGAATCAACGTTTGCTGCAGAGCATTTCCGATACAGGCGGGTGTGCGGTCTGCGCGGCAGGAAGACTCTTTGTCGTTGAGTGGAATGACATTGTGCAACCTGTAGGCAACCGGCAGTGCACCCGTGGGAGTTGAATCGTCGATGTGGAAGTCGGCTCCGCGCAGTGTGACCGAAGATGTCGGCGAGACACCTTTATAGACAAGATTTTCACGCACGCCAAAGAGGTTGCGCTGCGAATATCCGACATCAGAGAGCGTCGTAGCCGGCTGCTTTTGGAAGACAACCTCCTCGAGAGCGACTTCGCCACCGACGATTTGAAAGTCGCTCACTCCTGCGAAATAGTTGCCGCTCCTGATAAACGAAGATTGAGTCGAACCAAGAAACCGCCGCTCTCCTGCGCCCAGCGTGAAAGTGACATCTTTCGCAGGTGAATTGAACATCTGCGCGAACTCGTTGCCGCCACGCCGAAAGCTGTTGGTCTCTATGGCTTCGTTGTTCAAAATCACGGTGACGGGAGTTGAGGAATTGTTGCTCAGCAAAATTCCCGAGCGGATGCCGAAGGGCATCATATTGCGGTGCTCCCACCATGCGCGGTAGGAGCCGGCTGCCAACCGCCGGATGCTGAACAGCGAACGGGAGCAGTCAAGCCTGCGCCAGTCAGGAAACTCGTCGGCCAGATCGCATGCTTCACGCGTCAGCCAAAGAAACTCAGGATTATTCATAAAAATCAACTGCCGCTGATGTTCCGCAGAAGGCTCGTAGTGTATTTTAGCGGCACGCAGTTCTGTCGCCGGCAGGTCACGCGCAGATGCTGCCGGATTATTCACAAACGCAAGGGCGAGAGCACCAAGTGTTGTGATTTTCGTGCGCGCGGTTGTGAAAAAACGAAGCAAATGTTGTTTCGTTTGAGACCGACTCAATGTTGATTTCCTTTCGTCCCTGAATCTGCCATTGTCTTTAGTCAAAGAAGTTTAGCCAAATGGATTCAGGATGCAAAAGGTCAATCCCACACTCGAGCGCGTTCATGCCCTGCGGGCTGCATTAACGAGCGAGTCTGAAGAGCGGAGGACTCACCACACGATTGGTGAGTTGATGATTCTGTTGCAGCCAATTGAGCTTGCGCTGGGTGGAATTGTCTTCTCGGTCCCGTTTCTGCAGCCTGTTCCTTTGCCCGGTTTGAGCACGCCTGTGGGTTTGGCAATGGCGACCTTGGCTATTTTGCGCGTGGCCGGCCGCAGTCACGTCGCTTTGCCAAAGCGACTGCGCGAGCGCAGGATTGATGCTGAAACTATGGATAAAATTCTGGGTTATTCTGAAAAAATGCTGATTGCCCTGGGCCGTGTTCCGCACTGGGATTTGGGACGGATTGGTCGCCTGCTTGCCCAGCCGCGCGCTCTTTCGGCCCACATCGCTTTCATGGCGTTGCTTTTGTCGTTGCCATTGCCAATTCCCTTCAGCAATACCGTGCCGGCCTGGGGCATTGTTTTTGCAAGTCTGGCAATGATTGAGGCGAATGGAATTTATATTCTGGCGTCGTATGCGACGCTCATCGGCAATTTGATTTTTTTCGGCGGCTTGTTCGGTATGGCCGTAACTTTCCTTCAATAG
>JBEDKY010000267.1:0-9502 GCA_041171905.1 Pseudomonadota bacterium | reverse complement strand
AGGATTCAGTCAGTCGGCCAACAATCTCGGCAGCACCAGGGGCTTTCAGGCTGCGGTTTCCGCTGTACTTGCCCAACGGCAACCATTGGTTCAAATCACGACTCATCTCAAAGGCAACATCAAGAGCGTCGACAAATGCGGCTTGCAGAGTCCAACGCAAAAGGGACTCATGAGTGCCTCCAACCTCGCCTGTCTGTGCAGAGATCTTTGTCAGTGCTGCACGCGCCTGTAGTGCCTCGTTCCAGAACTTGAGTTCAGCAAAGATGTCGCCGGCGCGAACGACGTTGTCCTTGGCGAGTTTGATGAGTTCCAAACGCTGCGAATCGAGAGCAGACTGGAAACTCGAAAGCCAGAGCTGGCCAGCACCGAGGAACCGTCCAGTGCGAGCAAAGAGCTCCGCACGCCAGTGCGACACAAGGAAAAACTCGTGTGCGGTCGACGACGGAAGGGCGAGAAACTTCTCAGACAGCCCAAGACACTGTCTGTCCAAAGATGCCATGCAGGATTCCTGCACCGCACGAAACAAAAGGTCGCGGCCGTAGGCCGAATCCGCGGCAAATCTGTCGGCACTCTCGGCAAGCCTTGCAACAGCCTTCTGAATATTGCCGCTGCGGCGATATTCAATTGCAGTTCTGGATTCCGAAAATGCAATGGCTGCCTCAACCTTTTGTCGGCGGGGATTGAAGGGAGCGCTGGCTTGCGCAAGACTCCGCTGCAACACCCAACCAGCCTCCTGCAATTGCAAACTGACTTCTGGAAGAGCGAACAATCTCTCGGCAGCGGCGACCAGCGCATCCAGTTCCCAATGTGAGCTCTCGGATTTGATGTCGACGCTCAGGGTCTGATGCAAAAATATTTTTTCAGCATCCTGAAATTGTTTTCGTTCAACGGCGTCATTCAAAAGCTCTATGGCCATTCGCCGTATCTCAGTATCATCTGTAAGACTGCCCGTCGCATTCATTGCAAGCTCAAAATATTTTCTCCAAGCAAGTGTATCCCGCTGCGAAAGCTTGCTGAGAGCGCGGTACATCTCAATCCTGCCGAGGAAGAAATCTCTCCGCTGACTTGAACTCATCGCACAGTTCTTGATCCAGCCAAAAACACGTTCCGAATAAGTTTCATGCGTCGCCGCGGACAACGTGCGATGTGCCGACAACAAAGGCTGAAGCACCGAACAAACATCAACGTTGTCTTCATAAAGACCCTCGGCCACGCGATAAAGTTGTCCAACCGCAGAGGGCGAGATTCCTGCAATATCCTGCTGAGCACGAAATGAAATGACAGCCCGCGCCCAGTCACCCGACAAAGATTTTCTCCGCGCGTCCGCTGCGGCATCAAGTGACAAAACGCGTGCCAACGCACCGTGCGGATGAAGAGCAATGACTGCCCGACTCCGCAACTCATTCATCGCTTCAATCGATCCGTCTTTTTCAAGTGCCTCAATCGCAAAGCTGAAGTATTCGGAAGCAAGTCTGTGACTGGAAAGGTAAGGCTCAAGCACCTCAGACCAGCGCACAGCCTGTTTGAACTGCTCCTTCTGCACGAGATACTTGATAGTTTTTATCAGGCCGTCGGCTACCCAACTATCGCGTGACAATCGAGTCAGCCAAGAGGTCGGAAAGGACGCTGGCGCTATTTCACTGAGGGCAACACCCAACATCACTGCCAAATCGGCCTTCAATGCGGGTGATATGGAGTCCCTGTTCCATTCAGGCCACGACGCCAACACATCTAGTCGACTGACCGTCTCAGAATACTTCATCAGCCTGAAGGACGACCATGCGAGACGCAGCTGAAGAAGGTGAACATAAGCACTTGACTGTTCCGCCTTGGAGGCTTCCCAGCAGGATTGCGCGCTCAAATAATGCGACTCTGCAGAAGAATAGTTTCCTGCCTCAAAATCAACATCGCCAATGAGGATAGACGCAAGACACGTTTCCGTCTCCCCCCGCAGGGCACTTTGACCGGCAAGCTCGCTTAACCGAGTCGAAAAGCGGGCCGCATCGGAAAAATCTCGCTGAGAGAGAAGACCTGAGAGATAGACCAGACCGACCCGTAGGGTGGTCAAACTGCCTGGTGCAACCGTTTGCGCCATTCTGACCGCGGAGCGCAGGTACTCTCTGCGCTTCTTGGCGTCCGACATGTCAGCGAGCAGAATAGCTGCACGCACACTGGTTTCATCCACCACAGGGCTCGCATAAAGCTCTTCGAGCCTGCCGCGGACTTGCACCGACAACTGCTTTTCGTTTTCCGACAGGCGGCTGATGTCCTCTTGAAGCGGTGCGATTTTCCTGGCGCTTTCAACGAGGAGATTATTCATGACCTCGCCCGCCCAGACGTCGTAATTGTCGCGCAAAAGGGATCGGGAAAGATCGAGGGTTGAAACTCCCTCGAAATCGCGGGCACGATTTTGCGCCGATGCTGAAGACACTGCAACAGTGAAAGCGAGAAGCAAAGAACTCAGACCAAGGAAGGGACGATTCCAACCAAACAATCGAACCTGCTTCATTGCCCGGCCCTCCACTCCAGATTCTCGCTTCGGATTCTGCGAGTGTCGTTGAGCCTGTCGCGTCTCCACTTTGCATTCTTGAGATCATCCGAAACCAGGCCGCGAATCTTCGAGCGAACCACCTCTTCCTGAAGTTCATGTTCTCTCTGTCGCTTGAACAATTCCAGATCTACCTCGCCAAGAATTTTGAGCAACTTTGGCCGCAGAGATTCAGCACCGGAGGATACAAATTTATTCAATTCCGTCCTAAGCTGCGCAATATCCGCAACGATTTGCCGAAACCCTGCGGAGACCTTGCGGACCGAGCTCGACTTTTGCGCAAGATGCCTTTCAGAATCAGCAAGCAGGAGCGAGAGAAACTTCTCGGACTCAGCGAAAAATATGCCAGACTGACTTCCTTCGATATTCAATTTATCTGCGCCCCTCAGGAGCTCCTTGAAGTCTGCGAGTGTCTTTCTTACCTGATTGAGCCGCTCGCGAAACGACTCGAACTGCGCAACAGTTATCGGCATTAGATTGCCGGAAGTACTCAGATAGTCGGCGACAAGAGCCCTTCGCTCAGACTTCAGGACGTCAAGTTCACGAGCAAAATCTCGCACAAGAACACTATTATTCGCATCTGTTGTCGTTAAAAAATCAATTGCGGCAAGTCGTGAATGAAGTTCGCGAAGTCTTGCATCCGAAGTCCGCAGCTCCTCCTTGATCAAGAGAACTCTTTGTTGTTTCTCTGATGCAGGAACGCCGTTTAAAACAACACCCACAGAAGAATTCATCCCCTCTGTTCGCACTGCGAGAGCCCGATACTGTTCCTGTTCTTCGGCGATGGATGTCTTTGAGGGGAGCTCCGAAATCAAGCGTCCCAACCGCCTGATGTATTCATCAAGAATATGATTTTTCGAAGACAGGAACCTGTCTTCGTCGAGGAACAACCCTTGCTGCGGATTTGCCTGGGCTGTCAGCCACAGTTCGAATGGCAAGAAAAGACCATCGTTTCTTGCCACGAACTCAACCTTTGCCGAGACGCCCGAGAGGAGGGCAACGATCGCCTGCCACTCGGGTGTCTTGAAATTATGCTGATTGACGATCGAATCGATGCGGCCAAACGACTGAAGATTCAATTGCGACTTCAAAACCTGTTCTCTCAAACTTGCAATCTCGCTGCGGTCGTGGCTCAGAACCCACCGACTGCGCGTGAGTTCGGACAGCAACTCATCAAGAGAGGTTCGATCAGCCTTCTCCTTTGAAGAGATCGCCTTTCCTGCTTGCACGACCTTTCTGGCCCTCGCCAGAATGAATTTGGCTTGTGTGTCCTCGGGCTTGACTCGCGCAGAGTCGGTCAAGTGAGAATGAAGCCCAGCTTTGGAGTTCATCAATTCCACCAAGATGTGTTCAAACACATCAAGCCTTTCGCTGACCCACTTTTCAGTCGTTCCGCTGCGCTCCGCAGCCATCCTTGCATGACCGATCGCGTCTTTTGCGGCAATGAGATTTCCCGCCAACGCCTGAACGGATGCAAGACGCAACCACGCCGGCCATGACGCTGAATTTTGCGACTTCTTCAGAAGAGCTGAAAAGATGTCTACTTTGTGAATCAACTGTTCATCAGCTGGTGCATTCTTCTGAGAATAATTCTGAGCTGCCTCCAGCGCAAGCACAGTGCATCGCGCAGTAATTTTTTCATCTTCACTTGCTTTGCTCAGGCAGTGTGAAAATGAATTGGGCATGGATGCATCATCGGAACCGTTCAGGGCACTCTGCCAGTCGTTCGGACTTTGCCGCAGTGCATTCAGGTGCTGCACCCATCCACGTGCATCGGTCCAATTGACGGAATCAAGCCGCTCGCTCTGGAGTGTTTCGGCCCAAGCACCATCAGTACTCGAGAAAACAATCGCCAGCGGCAGAAGCTTCAGAACGCGAAGCATTTTTTCGCATCGCTGTTTCACCTTGCCTCCCGCATTTTATCGATGATGCGAGGCGACAGGTCCTGTGAATTTTCGCTCTTGCGTACCGGCAGCAACAAACCGGGATCCTCACTTATTTGAAGCGGTTGCACTTGTTGTTTTCCAGCGGCCGCAACAATTTCGAGATTGAGTACCTGATCAACCGTTCGCCATCCCTTGTTGGGAGATGTCAGTAAACCCTCTGAGACTGGTGCAACCTGATACTGCAGCCTGATTTGATGCGATCCCTCAGAGATTTTTCCGATGAACAAGGGAAGCGGGAATTTTTCACTGACGACAACAGCGCTTTGAGTATAGACGAATGGACGCCCGTCCATCGAAAGGCGCACGTGACTTACCACGAGAGGTTTTGCGGATTCTCCGGCGCTGCCCGCTGGAATCTGCGGTTTGAGTTCGAGCCGGTAGTCGATCATCTCATTTTCTGTTGAACCAAGAATTGTCTTCTGTGCATCGGCAATTCTTTTTTCCAGTTCACCAATTTTTGCCTCGAGTGACTTGGCGCGGTCCGACAACTGACGGAGTTCGTTGGGTGTGGCATCGACTTCACTTTCCACCGACAACTCTGCTGCTTGTGCCAAACACCATGGGCAGGCCGCAGCCATGATGAGCGTCATCGCAATCCTGACGAGGAGAGATTCGGAATTTCTTATCATTGCAAGCCCACCCCAGCGGAAGAAGCGAATAATAGTGCCCCTTCCGGATTCTGACATGGACCGTCGGTTTCCGAATAAGAATATCTTTCCCAGCGTTAGAGGAATTTGACCCGCGAGTAGGACGGGTTCTCGAATCGACTGCCAAAATCTTCAATGGAATCGGTAAGCTCGGTCAAAGTCTTGGCTTTTGTCGTCAGCTTCCAGAAAGCATGACCGAACTGGTACCAGCGCGCGCCCGTGGCAGCATAGAACCTGAATTTCTCGAGGCAATATTCTTCTTGCGGAAAGTAACGCTTCATCAAACCCACAAGTCGAAGACACGCCCTGATGTATTCGCGTCCCTCTTCCTCACTGCTCCATGGACATGAATCTTGCTCGTGACCCGCGGGCTTCACTTGATAACCCAGCCGCTCGGCGATCTGCCACATGATCCATGGACGGGCGGTTGCGGCTCTCGCAATCATCGCACCGTCGGCGGAAAACTCACGCAACATTCGCAGCGCATCATCTGCAGTTTGAATATCGCCATTGGCAACAACAGGTACCTTTCTAGCACGCGCAACTTCGCGCACCAGATCCCAATTGGCATTTCCCTTGTGCTGCTGGGCACGCGGGCGCGGGTGAACAGTCAGCCAGTCTGCACCTGCGTTCTCGAGCGACTCAGTGAACTCAAGCAGGTAGTCGAGCGACTCGTTGTCACCGTTGCCTCCACGCAATTTGACGCTGACCGGACGCGAAGAATGTGCCTTGGTCCAACTCACGACGCGAGCAGCATAGTCCTTATCGCCCATGAGTCTCACACCCCAGTTATGACGCAGTGTGTGTGAAACAGGACAACCCATATTGATGTCAAAGCCCCATGGGTTGACCGTAAGAAGTTTACGCACGCTCGGCGCAATATATTCTTCCTCATTGCCGAGCAATTGTGGAATAAAAAACTGCTCGCCCTCGGCCGTCTTTAGCTCGTTTGTGGTCGATAATTTTTCGTCGGGAAGACGGCGCGTCGAGAGCATCTCTGTAAACATCAGCGGATTGAGACCGCGCGGGGTGTACGATCTGACGAGCTCACGAAACGCGACGTTTGTAAGCCCGACCATGGGTGCAACTAAAAATGGAAATCCAATACCAAGGTTTGACAATCGTGTCTTCGGAAACTCGCCGAGAGCCGATGCGAAAACAGAGCTGTCGCATGAAGGCGATTCCAAATTGAGGTTCATTGACAAGTTCCATTCAAAAATTCGCGCCGATTCCTAGGTGATAGGCGCCCGGAACGGGGAATAGACCAAACAACTTGGAAGTGGAACCCCTTTTCACACATTGGGGCGAGTCGCTCGTACTGGTCACATCTGCAGGGTTCAGGCATGCACCACCAAGCGCTCTATCAGACGGTTCTTGCAGGGGAAATCCGACGTCGACGTTGATCGAGGCAAAGTTCGAAATGATGTAGCGGATGCCGAGACCAGTCGAAATGTAGCTGTTCTTGTAATATTCCTTGAGGCCGTCGCGGGCGAGGACTTTGATAGGATTGTCGCCGATGACTTGTGCTGATTTTAAAGCACACTGGTCGACATTTCCGGCATCCAGACCGCCCTCACCGCCCTTGAGCCTGCCCTGAAGGGCACTCAGCTCTGTTCCAGTGAAAAATGCCGCGCCTGAATCTATGAAACCGGCAAACCCAAGACTGTCCTCAAGCCATGGTGAACGGAATCGCAATTCACTCTTCAGATATAAAACGTTCGTAGCACCGATGGGACGCAAGGTCGGCTGACAGATGAGAGCTGGGTTGGCAGCTGGAGGAACGTAGTTCAACCACAGCAGTGGTCCTGGAGTGACGGCACTGCTTGCCTCGGGAAATCCGCGCACGATCGCACGGCCAGCGAGCGTCGCACGCCGAGAACCAGGTGCAGTCAGAGCCTCGGCCTGCGCATTGATAACATCTGAAATCTTGAGCCCGCCGATATTTAGGGCTCCCGAAAGGCGTTTGTAGATTGGAAAAAACCAACCGGTGTCGACACTGTAACGGTCATATTGAACGTTTGAACTAAGTCCGAATCGTGCGTGGTTCGAGTGAAGATCCAAAATCACACCACGCGTTGGCCATTCAAGACTGTTTCGTGTGTCGAGCGCTGCGGCAAGGACATACTCTCGGATCGTCACAGTGGGACGCTCCAACGCCTCGAGTGGTTTGATGTCGAGTCCGAAGGCCATGGACCACTCATGAACTAGCTTGCTCTGAAATGTCCATGAACTGGAAAAAAATGACGGCCGCCATGAGAAGCCTGTCTCATAGGTTTCAAAGTAACGATCCGATAGAGCCTGGGCGGATACCTCGATGCCGGAAACCGCACTCCAGTCGAGCGGAGTGACAAGACTGCCGATGCGCAGGAGCGGCTCAAGCAAACCCACAGTGAGCTTGCGGCCCATGATTCTTTGATTTGAAAGAACCGAATTCTGCAGCTTTTCCTGACTCAATGTGAGGGTGGATGTAAATCGCAGGCCGTCGGCTGTAAGATTGTTCTTTGCGAAATCAACGTTGAATCTGTATCCGCTGCGCGTCCCATAGCTCGGACTCAACCCCAAGGAGTAGCTTCTTTTTGCGGAAAGTCGAATGACCAAATCCAAAACCGCATCCCGTCGCGCAAGCGCATCGGAAGAAAGTGGCTCAATCAGGACAGAGTCAAATAGGTCATGTTTGAGAATCCGCGAACGACCGCGTTCGAGAGCGTCGGGCGTAAACAAGTCACCGCTTGCAATCCCGCTCTCGGAGATAATCCGCTCCTGCTTGCCGAAAATGTCGCCCTCAGCATAAATCTTTCCAACTCGAACGAGTGGTCCGGAATTTATGTCGACTGTCACCTGAATCGGTTTGATTTCACCGGCCGGCGGAAGAGCCTTTGCGGCAACATCGATCTGCGCATATGCATAGCCCGAATTCATGAGCTCAATTCGAACTTCATCTTCGAGGCTTTTCAATTTCTGCGCATTGACCGGCTGTCCGGGCTGAAGAATTCGTTCCTGAAAGTTTTTCGTCAGGTTGAAGTCTGTCGGTCGGCCGAGAATGGTCACGTCACGAAGCACTGAACGCAAACCGGGTTTCACTTCAAACGTCAACTTCACCGAGCGGCCATCCTGCGAAAATGCCGTCACCGGATCACCCACCCTGACATCTGCAAAGCCTTCCTCGAGATACAAAATGGCAAGCTTTTCGCGGTATCGTGCGAGCGACTCTTCAACGTAAGGCACGGCACCTGAGAAAAATGTCGGCAGAAGCTCCAAACGCTCCAGAACTTCCTGTTTGGGGATCGGCAACTCACCAATGAAATTGACGTCGCCGACAATAACCAAAGGCCCTGTCTGAACATAAAAACGAACAACAGCGTCACCGTTCGACTCAGTCACCCGCGTCGGACCAGTCACAACAGCGGTGGCAAATCCCCGGTTGACGAAAATACGCCTGACATCTGCACGCAGCTCTTCGTCAGAAAGCGAAATAATATCATACGCAGAAATTTTTTCCTGAAACTCTGTCAATGCATCTGAAATGTTTCCTGTTTGTCTGTTGATGATCTCGATACGTGTGCGAGGGCCGCGCAGCAAGTTCAACCTGACCGATGCCCTTTGCGCATCTTCTGTGACGTCCATCCCGAGGAGATTGACCTCGCTTGCAAGATACCCCTCCGACAAAAGTCTCGTGCGCTGCCGTTCCAAAATTTCTTCGATAGCGGCACGGTCGCACAGTGAACCCAGCTCGATGGGAGTTGTAAAGTAATCGAAAACACCTTCGTCAGGTTCCGTTCGGACCTCTGCGATGCGGCAAGGTGTGTTAAGAACCACCGGAAAAACCAGCTTAAGATCGCCGCTGATGTTTTGTGTCGACTGCGGCCTGCCGACGTCGGCAAGGCGGTATCCGCGCTCAAACAATTTCCTGCGAATCGCGTCGCGATCGCGCTCCACCTCTTCGTTGACGAAGGGAAGTCCGACCCGTGACCTGATAAACGGCCGGATCTGCTGAATCTGTGCGGCAGACAAACCGCGAAATCCAATTTCACCAATACGCGGAAGACGGCTTGCACGCACCTCGTATTTCGGAGTGGAATCATCCTGCGACTTCAGCACAACGATATTTTGCAGAGACGAACGAGTGAAGAGGACACGAATGATGGTATTCGAAAGATCACCTGTGTTTGCCGACCGAATAGCGGCTTTCACATCCTCCGGCGGCTCCCACGCTTTGTCGTCGACAAAATACTCAATGGCAGCAGGCTCCACAGACGGAGAATTCTGATTTGCCTCTGCCATATTCGCAAACGACGGAATGACACGGACAACCATCAACAGAAAAATCACCAACGACAACAAGCATGCACTGCGATTAAAAA
>JBEDKY010000266.1:0-4061 GCA_041171905.1 Pseudomonadota bacterium | reverse complement strand
TTTAAAAAAGATATCGGTTGAGTTTTTCCAGCCGTTCTCATTTTCAAGCATACCCCAGGAGCGCGCGAGGAAAATATTGAAACATTTGGAAAAGACACGCGGTCCGGTTGTCCTGAGTCAGATTCAAGCTCCTGCGGGTTTTGCTCATGCGTATGATCTCGTAATGATTCTCTCCGAGGCAGTGAAAAAAGCCGGCCGCGTTGACCGTGAGGCCATTCGAAGCGCGCTTGAGTTTCTTCCTGAGTATCGTGGACTGAGCAGAACATTTAATCCGGTTTTTACTTCCAAACGGCACGAGGCGCTGGACCCTTCTGGTTACTTTTTGGCTAAGTTTGATGCCGAGGGCATTGTCGTTGCAGTGGAGAAGAAGTGATGTGGGAAGGTTTCGATGTACCTCGGTTTCGCGGACGACTCGGGCGCAAACTGATGTGGCGCTTCGCTGCATTCGTAATTATTTCGAATCTGATAGTTTTGATTGTCGTCGGCGGACAGTCTGCCTTTACGCTCAATCGGGAGATTGAACGGTCATCGAGCCTGCAGGCTTATTTGTCCATGCAGAGTTTGGAGCATCGCCTACAGTTCGGCATGGATTCGAGTCGCCAACTGAGCGAAAATCGCCTCGTGATAAACAGCTTCGTGGATCCAGAGGCGGCACGCACCTATCTTCCGGAGCTTGTGCGTGAGTTCGAACGCGCGCACGGAGTTTCAACCACGCTGATTGTTGGATTCGACAGCCGCGTTATTTATTCGAGCTCTGCCGAACCAACGCCTTGGCTCAATAGTTCATTTCTCAGGCCGGCACTCACCAGCGGAAATAGTTTTGTTTCTATCGTAGGGCAGGGCAGTGACTTCATTTTTGTCGCACCGATCAATTATTACGATACTCCTCAGGGTGTTGTGATTACGCACGTGAATATTGAAAACCAAAGAAAATACATCCGAAGCCATGGAAAAGGAATGGTGTTGGGAATCGAGATGGTTGGCAGGCAATTCATTTCTTCCAACGTCGGTAATATTGGTTCCGAGGGAATCACTCAAAGCTATTTGGCGGACGAGAGTTTTCCATTATTGAAGTCGCTTCAGGCCAAATTCAAAGTCAGTGTTCCGCGTGAAGAATACTTCAGGCCTCTTGTCAGTCTGGTTGGTCAGTTATTGTTGTTGACAATGGCTTTGACGGGTTTGGCGTTGTTTCTTGCCCGACGATTTGGAGAGAGAATCGGGCGTCCGATTTTGACGCTTTGTGAAAAAGTCACGCTTCCCGTGGAAAGCGGAATTGCGTGTTCACCCACGGGTTCGAATGATGAGATCGAGCAGTTGGCAATTGCCTTCGACAGGGCACGTCAGCAGATGAGAGAGACCAATGAAGAGTTGGTGGAAGCCAAAAATGTCGCCGAAAAAGCTGTCAAGGCAAGGTCCGAATTTTTTGCCATCATGAGTCATGAGATTCGCACGCCCATGAATGGTGTCATTGGCATGACCGAACTTCTCTCGTCAACTGAAATGAATCAGCAACAGCAGGAATGTGTTGAGACGATTCGGCAGTGCGGGGAAGTGCTGCTCACGGTTATCAATGATGTGCTCGACTTCAGTAAAATTGAATCCGGAAAATTCGAAATTGAGATGATACCGACAGATATCGTGGGCTGTGCAATTGCTGTTCGGGACGCGCTGCAGACTGCCGCTGCGCGAAAGGGTTTGAAGATAAAATTTGAATCTGGTCCCGACGTTTCTGGATTGTGGTTGGCCGATAGCGTCAGATTGCGTCAGGTCTTGCTCAACCTGATCAACAATGCGATCAAGTTCACTGAGCAGGGCGAAATTGGAATTTCGATTGGCATTGAGAATTCGGGCGCTTCCGACCATATGGTCAGATTTTCGGTTTCTGACACCGGAATCGGTCTTACTGAAGAGCAGATGAAAAAGCTGTTTCAGGCTTTCACACAGGCGGATTCAAGTACAACCCGCCGCTATGGTGGCAGCGGACTGGGACTAACCATTTGTCAGAGACTTGTTGAATTGATGGGAGGAAAAATTCACGTTGAAAGTCAACTTGGGCGTGGATCAGAATTTATATTTGTTCTTCCCATGCGCCGAATAGAACATCCCCAAATGGATATTTCGCCGGACCTGCGTCGCGAGACTGGATTCACACGTACCACAAGAAGTCAGTCGAGCCTTGAAATTCGCGGACCTGTTTCGGGTTCAACTGCAGTCCCCCTTTGCTCAGATGCGCAAGCGGCAAGGGCTCTTAGGATTTTGGTCGCTGAGGACAATTTGGTTAATCAAAAGATGATCCTTCTTCTGCTGCAAAAGTTGGGTCATCATCCAGTCGTCGTAAGCAATGGGGTTGAGGCCGTTCACGCGGTTCAGAGCGGACATTTCGATCTTGTTTTTATGGATGTTCAAATGCCAGAGATGGACGGTCTCACCGCAACTCGTCACATCCGTGAGGGGCGGCCAGATGCGCAGCCAAAAATTGTCGCCATGACTGCAGGCGCTCTGACTGTCGATCGTGACGTCTGTTTGCAGGCGGGTATGGATGATTTCATTACCAAGCCAATTGAAAGGGACGCCCTTCGGGAGTGTCTCAAGCGGGTACAAGAATCGACAATCGTCCCGACGTGATTCGTTCTTCAAGGTTATTGGATCATGCTTATCGTATCAGCCCGCCTTTACAGCTGTTCGCCTTGTGATCTCTGCGACAATGATTGACGCTATTTTACTGAGAGGACTGACAATCTGAATTGCACCGCGTTCTATTGCCTCGCGTGGCATGCTGGCGACCACACAAGAAGCCTCGTCTTGAGCGATATTGTAACTCCCTGATTGACGCATGCTGAGCAGTCCTTCCGCACCGTCCCGTCCCATTCCTGTCAAAACAACACCAATGGCTCTGCTGCCCATGAGCGGTGCGATGGACTCGAACAGTGGGTCCGCAGCCGGTCTCACACCATGGAGCATTTGGTTCTGGTTGAGACTGACACACAAACGCCCAGACACTTTGACAACCGTCATGTGAAAGTTACCCGGAGCAATCAACGCAACACCATCCTGAAGTGGCTCTCCATGACGTGCCTCACGGACTTCAAATGCACAGAGTGAATTTAAATTTTCAGCAAAGCTTTTGGTGAAAAGTGCCGGCATATGCTGGACGATGAGGGTAGGCGGAATGTCGGGTGGCAACTGGGTCAAAACTGTTTTGAGAGCCTCCGGTCCTCCCGTGGAAGCTGCGATGGCCAATAGCAGGGACGAATGGGCACTCGGTAAAGCCTGTTTTAACTCGGCGAATTTTGTTCCCGCCGCCATGCGGATGCGTTCCAAAAGATGTTCACTGACAATCTGAGCACCACGGGATAAGTCGAGGTCGCTCTTTGGAATAACATCAACAGCTCCCAACGAAAGTGCTTTGAGTGCTGTCTGGGATTCTTTCGCGGACTGGCCGCTGATAATAACGGTCCTTGTAGGAAAGTGTCGCATGACCTTCTCGAGAAAATGAAGGCCGTCGAGTTTAGGCATGCCAATATCAAGAGTCATGACATCAGGGTTATGTCTGACCAGCAATTCCCGCGCGACGTAGGCATCCGGTGCTGCGCCGACAACTTCTATCTGAGGATCCGTCGACAATATCTTTGTGATCAAAGTCCGAATCACGGCTGAGTCGTCGACAACCAGAACCTTTGTTTTCTTGCCGGCGTTTTTATTCATGTCTTACCCCGCCGGGTGAGGTATCGGAATTGATTTGAAAAAACACAGGTCAAATTTCCGACAATCTCTGGCGAATCAGGCCTCTACCTTCAAGAATTAAATTTTTTCCTGTTTTTTCAGTTTCCAATGCGCCAAAGAGGAGAGCTTTGGCGACTTCGCTGGCATGGATGGGCGCGTTTCGGGCAATGCGCGCTCCCAGATGATTGCGCATCAGATGCTGCAGGTGGCCGAATGTTTTTGCAAAAAAAGCTTCCGCAGGGCGAAACTCAGAGCGTTCTCCGAGCAGCAGTGAAGGACGCGCGATGACATACCGCAATCCGGTGGTCATGAGCGCATTTTCCAAATCAGCCTTTGTC
>JBEDKY010000265.1:0-5901 GCA_041171905.1 Pseudomonadota bacterium | reverse complement strand
ACCGGTGCGTCTCTTCACAGAATGTTGCGGGCAGCGGCGAACGGATCACTCCGTCAATTCCAGGCCAGCGCAGTTCACCACAATGGAGTGCAATCCGTTGCGACGCGGAGCCACCGTACTGTTCGTCACCGAGCAACGCACACCCCGACATTGCGGCATGCCTGCGGATTTGATGCATCCGGCCACGCGAAATTTGCGCCCTGTAGCGGAACACGCCGGAGCCAATCTGTCCGTCAAAATGAATCTCGGTATGCGCCGTCTTGCCATCCAGAGGCTGGCTACAAATCCAATGCTCTCCGTGTTGTCGGCGTGAGTCTTTGTCAGACAAAAAATAGTAGGTTTTCAGTGCCGACTCTTCGGTGTGTATACGCTCCGCCGCAGCGCTGGCCGCAGCGGTTTTGGCGAACAACAAAATGCCGCTGGTGCCTTTGTCGAGCCGCGAACAGACAAAAGTTTTCAAACCAAAATGCAGACTCAGCCATTCCTGTGCACCGGTATCTCCGGCGTCTCCACCGTGCGTCGGAATGCCGTGCGGCTTGTCGACCACGAGCCAGTTCTCATCAGAATACAATACGAAAGAGGCAGTCAGTGTGGTCACAAATTTTCGCTTTTTATTTTCAGCAGTGTGTTCACAATTTCAATAAAACCATCGGCCTCGGGAAGCGTGCTGATGATTCTCGGATAGTGCTCCATCAAATCACGGTATTTGACAATATTTGCAACACCGGCACTGAGTGGAAACTTGTCGGCGCAAAAAAGCGAAGCGTCGTTTGGGCTGTCACCTATAGTGAGAGTGGTTGTCGCGGGCCGGCTGTCGATTCCCCAGCGTCCGAGCAGCCATTCCAGTGCAGCACCCTTTTCCTGACCGCGAGGCATAATGTGAGCATGGATGGTTGACCAAGTGAATGCCAGTCCAGAGTTTTCAACCTTTACTTTCAGCGCACTAAGAACGTCGGTCGCGAGCCCGCTGACGTGAAAGGTAAAATCGCTCAGTCGGTAGTGATTGTCTTCGGTCACTCGCAAATGAGGATGGGCTGAATTCAACTGCAAGAACATCTTCTGGAGAGTCCCGCGGCTGTGCTCGTCGCCCGTGGCCACATAATTCCCCGTCTGAGCATCACGTACGAGAGGTTGAGTTTCAGGTCCCAAGAAAATAACCCCGCCGTTTTCGGCGATTGCCGCATCAACGGGTAAGTAGGTTGCCAATCCCTGCACCCACCCAGACGGCCGACCTGTCACGAGACAAACCTTGATGCCGCGTGATTGGAGTAAAGAGAGTGATGCAATGACCTCGGCAGGAAACCGTCCGCGTGTGGTCAACGTGCCGTCAATGTCGACCGCAACCACCCGCAATCCGGCCCAAGTCGACCGGTCCGATAGGCTGATTGATTTAAAAACCTCAGTCATTTCAGTACTTCCTCACAAAAATCCAGCCACAGCAGATTACCATTGACTAATTATGCATCAATTCTTAGCCATGACTGGCTGGTCGGCTAGCCTTAGACGCACAGCAAGTCGCCTCCAGATTACTGGGTTGTTTTAGGGAGCTGCAATGACAAAGACAAATTTGACACGACTTTGCCTTTTCGCTGCCGTCGCCGCCTCGGCGACGCTGGGCACTGGGTGCCAGCGGTCCTCGCACACCTCGTCAGAAGTCAATTTCGCGCGCGATTCCGAAACGACAGCTCTCCTCGAAAGCCGAGATCTCTCAGATAAATTTTTGTTCGGCCTGAACGTCATCGACAGCAAGGGCTTTTATGGTACTGCGCTCAACCTGAACTTCCGTCCGGTTGAAACTGATCTTGTGCTCGCCGCAGGTCCCGAAGGCAAGCCACAGTTGTTTATCTCAACAGCAGGAACAGACGGTCGCCGACAAAAACTGCTGAGTTTTGACGTGCGCGAAAAAGGCAATGGCCAATTCGAAGTTGATTTCAACACGGCTGGAAACGATCTTTCACTTTGGAACGATATCGGCGGAAGCACGGTCGACGTTGATGCGGGCATTGCCGCCGGAAGCTGGCAGACGGTCGCGCAGCCGAGAGTCGTCAAAGTGGTTCAAGATCCCGACACGGTTGTTGTCGACATCCTGCACAGCGTGTCTTTTAATCTTGCCAAAGATTCTTCCGACGCCGCGGCAGCGCGCAGCGGACAAGTAAAAATCCGTCTTTTTCTCAAGCGTCAGGTGAAAAATCCGCAAATCATCAACCGCACGGCAAAAATGGCAAGGATCGAGAACATCGGTTTCTTTCCGTCGGCCAGAACGCGTTCCATGGATGGCGAGCTGCCAATTGCGCACTACAAGCTGGACGTAGAATCCAAGCGTCCAGCCCAGCAGATCATCTACCTGAAGGACTTCCCAAAAGAATATGAGTCGGTCGGCAAGCAGGCGATCGAAAGTTGGAACATCTCGTTTGGCTTCGATGCGTTCAAAACTGAAATCGCCAGCGAGGACATGGATTTGGGCGACCCGCGCTACAACGTGGTGAAATGGATCGACGGCCTCGATCAGGACGTTCCTTGGGCGGGCTATGCTCCGACCATGGTCAACCCGCTCACCGGCGAAGTCGTCTCGACACAAATTCTCATCAATGGCAGCACCACTCGCAAGGGCTTTGAAGACATCTACCGCTACACTGCGGAAGCTTCTCCACAGTTCAGCAAACTGAGCGGAAAAATCGGCAACGTTCCACTTGTCGAAGGCACCGGTGAGAATCCAGTCGTATCGTTTTTTGCCGACAGCAAATCAAAGAGCGAAGATGAATACGTCAAAGGATATTACTTCAGCGTCATCATGCACGAATTCGGCCATTCGCTCGGACTCCGCCACAATTTCGCGGCTTCCACACGCATCGACACGAACGGAATTTCAAGTTCCGTGATGGATTATGAACCAGGATTTGTGACCAACGTCCGCCGCCAGCCGGGCTCGTACGACACTGCTGCGGTGCGCTGGGGCTACTTTGGTGAATCTCCCAAGCAGGAGCAGGTCTTCTGCACGGACGAGGACTTGTCCAAACGTTACGACTGTAATCAGGGCGACGTGGGCCGCCCGCAGGACTTTGTTGTCACTGGTATCATTCAGGGAACTTCGGTGCTGGAAAATCTCATTGTGCCGCTGCCTGACATGGTCAAGAAACCCATGAAGGGCATGATGAAAACCGCGCTGAAGATTCTCGAACTCGCCGACCAGCTGCCAGCTGCGGAGCGCAACTCGACAGTCAACGAGATCACTCGGGCACTCGAGCGTGTCAGAAATGCGAAAGCGGCTGACGGATTGTCCGCAGCAGAACGGGCCATCGCCGAAGCCAATTTGAGCAAATTGGCCGCCTCCTACGCAGACGTCACTGCGCCCAAACCACCTGCACCGGTGGCACTCAACCCCGGGTGGTGAGTGCCTCACGAAACTCGAAATCTACTACCAGCGGAACGTGGTCGGACAACTGTGTCCACGGCGTTCCGCTCAGGCATTTGACCCCACGATACTCCAGCCCACGCGAATAAACACGATCGAGTGGAAGAATCGGAAACGAGCTTGGAAACGAGCGGGCGTAACTGCCATGAACCCATTTGTGTGCTTCCGTCACACCGCACCCCGACTCCAAATGACTTGAAAGTTGTCCTCGCCAATCGTTGAAATCACCCGCAATCACCAGCGGCGTATGATGCGGCACCGTTTGTTCGATCCGCTCAATCAGCCGCGAGACCTGTGTCCGGCGTCCGCGTTCATGCAGGTCGAAATGCAGGCATATGAAATGCACCGGCGGACGCTCGGGCGACACAAGCACAACCACGTGAAGCAGCGAGCGCTTTTGAAAAAAAACATTCGATACATCGATGTTGTTGGAATAAATGATGGGAAATCGACTGAGCACCGCATTGCCGTGATGCCCGTCCCAGCCGTCCCACGTACGTCCATATACTTTGTAATCGTAGTGCCCGTCGGCCAAAAAAACGTGCTGTTCCGCCTCGGGCCACTGCGGAACTATCCGCGCCTTGCGCCGGTGCTCTCCCTGAACCTCCTGCAGCAGAACAACATCGGCATTTATTCCGTGCAGTGCCGAGCGCATGTCCGACAGGACAAACTGCCTGTTTGTAAAATTGAAGCCTTTGTGAATGTTGTAAGTCACAATCCGCATGCAAAACCCGTCACAACAAATGTCGGAAGTAGAGCAGGAGTCCAACGGCCATGCGCTGCAGGAACGGTTGGCCGGCACCGGAGAGTTTATCGATTTCATGTGACGAGTTGAAGTCGGCTGTGAAAATTTCCTCGAGTCTGCGCAAGGAGGCATCGGAATTGAGCACAACATCCAACTCAAGGTCGTGCAGCAGGCTGCGATGGTTCAAATTTGACGAACCAATCCATGCGGTTTCATCGGTGAGCATGACCTTTGCATGCAACACTCTCGGAGTGTATTCGTAGACCCGCACACCATGACGAATCAAGCTTTCGTAGAATGCCCTTGAAACCCACGGCATGAAGTGGACATCGGAAATCTGCGGCAAAAGAATCCGCACGTCGACACCGCGCCGCGCTGCAGCCATCAGCGAACGCAGGAGCTGTCCGCCCGGAACGAAATAGGCATTCGCAATCCAGACCCTCCTCCGCGCACCGCGGATCATCTGCAGCCTTTCACTCAAAGCCTGATGACGCAGTTTGCGCCCGTCATTACGGATAATAAAGGGGCTCTCGGGAATCGGAAGACGGAGCCGCAGCGGCAACTGCGGTTTCAGAAATCCGGACGCGGTGCTGCGCCATGATTTGTTCCAAGTCTTTTGAAAGATGAGATTCAGGAGCGAACACAACTCTCCCTGTAGACGCACACCTACATCGTGCCACGAATGCGAATTGAGTACCTCAGCAAGATGAACCTCACTCACATTTAAGCTTCCCACAAATGCCATCTGTCCGTCGATGACGATAAGCTTTCTGTGATTGCGGCTGTTCGCAAGCGAGAAGACCCGCAGGAAAGCCCTCAATCCCAGACCTTTTGCAAACAAAAAGTTGGGGACTATCTGCCATGGCAGCGGATGGTGCACGCGGATTTCCAGACCGCTGCGGCGCACGGCCGAGAGCGAGCGCGAGATGAAATTCGCCGAACCTACGCCGTCAATCAGCACGCGAACTTCAACACCGCGGCCGCGTGCAGCCTGCAGTGCATCTACCAGCCGCTTGCCGAGAGTGTCGGAATCAAAAATATACGACTCGACGAAAACACTCTCGCGGGCGCTTTCGATGGACGACAAAACTGCTGAAAAATATTCATCTCCGTCGCAATAAATCTGCTCAGAGTCCCAACCCGACTCACGACCGACATCAGTTGACTCTTGCAAAACTTGTGCCGTTGCCACTGGGACTCCTGTCGCTATTCACCGTCATCCAGATCAACCTGCTTCAACCAGCGGATCTTCTGACTGCATGCCTCAAACAGTTCAGGCTCCGAACTCAGAACCACCCGCAAGGCTTTCAGAGACGCGACAATATCGGCGATAAAAAAAAGCATGGCAACGATCAAAGAACACAAACTCAAAAGAAAGAACGTCTGGGCAATCTTGTCGAGCGCGGTTCCATAGACGAGATTGAAAAACAAACTAAAGATGGTCACGGAAACAAAGAAGATGCTGACGGCTACCGCGACAATTTCAGTTCGGATGAGCCGCGCGCGCCTGTAGAGAATCACTGTTTCGGTGATGATCGCATTGGCGGCGCGCTTATCATGCTCGCGCGTTCTGTATTCTCTCATAAGGACACGTATGCGATCGGAAGTCCGCCCATAGCGGTTGGTCATCGCACCCAAAAGAAGTCCGGCACCGGATATAACCGTGACCGGAGCGAGTGAAGCTTGTAAAATTCCAATCAGTGTCGGTTCATTCACCATACCGCATGGCTCCTCGGGTCTATTG
>JBEDKY010000264.1:0-4837 GCA_041171905.1 Pseudomonadota bacterium | reverse complement strand
TTCGTAACGTATCTCACGTTGCCTTTTGAACATGATGAGCTGCACAAATTGCTGATACTGACTATGAACAAATCGGTGCGCGAGAGCATTGGAAAACTCGGACTCATCACGAAACACACGGTGCGGGACCTCGTTCCTTCGCTCGGCAAAGTCCTGCTTGGAAACATTTCAAAACAACATCAAAAAGAAGCACTGATTCTTCTCAACACCCTGACGAATCTCGGATTCCGTGTTCAAGAAACATCGACTGTGCACAGCTTCTTCGAACTTCTTCACAAGGGAACATTTGAGTACATCGTTTGTCCGAGTGGACTTTCGACGGGACTCAAACGGCGTATCCAGATCAGCAGCCGAGACGTCCCCTGCGTCCTGTTTGGAGGTGCATCACCAGAGGAAAATACACGCAGCGATGAAAACCGATCGGCAGCTCCTCTGGCAAGTTGGATCACGATTGCCGACGTGAGCAATCAGCAAGAAGTCAAAGACGCACTTCATGCTGCTCAGGAATATGAAAAGCGATTCAGCGAAATCCCCGACGAAGGAGGCGACGATGGCGAAAATCCAAACGAAAGCCTCGAACTGGCAATTTGAATCAATTGGCTTGCAGGATTGAGGCGCTTCTGCACGCTCAGCTCCTGCCCTTCCCGCCGAAAAGAATTAGTGAGCGAGAATCGCCTTCTCAATTTGGGTCATCGCCCAATCGAGTGATTCTTCCGCGATCACAAGTGGAGGCGCAAAGCGGATCGTCGTCGAGCGCGTTTCTTTTGCGAGTACTCCGCTGAGTGCCATCCGCTCGCTGTATTTACGCGCAGGACCTGCTTTTTCGGTCAGTTCGATTGCGTTCAACAGACCTTTACCGCGCACCTCTTTCACAAGATCAAGAGGCAAGTTGCGTCGCAAACGGGTTCTGAATTTTTCACCTAAAACTGAAGCCCGTTCAGCTAGTCCTTCGTCCTTGAGTATGCGCATGGCCGTACGCGAAAGAGCACATGCAAGAGGGTTGCCGCCAAAAGTTGAACCATGATCTCCGGGCTTGAGAAGACCCAAGACTGCTTCAGTGCCGACCACAGCTGAAATTGGATAAAATCCGCCGCCCAACGCCTTACCGAGAATGATCAATTCCGGTTCACAATTTTCATGCTGATAGCAAAACATTTTTCCAGTCCGACAGAGTCCGGTCTGAATTTCATCCACGATGAAAAGAACGTTATTTTTCTTACAAATCCGATCACACTCGGCAAGATATCCCGCCGGAGGAACAATAACCCCAGCTTCACCTTGAATAGGTTCAACCAAAAATCCGACTGTGTTGGGGGTAATTGCAGATTCCAACGCCTTAGAATCGCCATAGGGGATAACCTTGAATCCGCCACTGAACGGCCCAAAGTCTGCGCGGTATTGGGGATCAGTTGAGAAGCCGACAATCATCGTCGTACGGCCATGAAAATTCGCATCACAGACGATGATTTCGGCCTGATCGTGCGGAACCTTCTTGACGAGGTAACCCCATTTGCGCGCAAGCTTGACTGCCGTTTCAACCGCCTCCGCGCCAGAGTTCATGGGCAGCGCGCGGTCACGCGAACAGAGCTCGGTCAATTCGCGCAGCCAGGGTCCTATCTGGTCATTATAAAACGCTCTTGACGTGAGAGTCATTCGCCCAGCCTGCTGCATGAGCGTATCCAACATTCTGGGATGGACGTGCCCCTGATTAACAGCACTGTAGGCACTCAACATGTCCAAATAGCGCTTTCCGTCGACATCCCAGACCCATTCCTTTTCACCACGCGCAAGAACAACCGGAATTGGATGGTAATTATGAGCCCCGTACACATCATTAAGATGCACATGCATCTGCCCGAGATTCGAGAGCGGTAGGTTCATGTCTGCCATTTGGTCTGTTCCTGTTTTTGTTGAGTCAAACTTGTCTTGTTATCAATACCGGAGCATATGTACGAAGAAAAGGCGGCACCCTGCAGACTGCAAGGAATATAAGCATGAGTTCTGTGCAAAAAAACAACGAATTGTGTTGGATTCACATCCGCGACGTCTACACGTTCCTATATCTTGGGGCAAATCCGCACGAACAGAAGGTCGGACAAAATTTGAAAATTGACCTGAGTGTGCAGGTCCCGTACCGCAATACTCAAGACAGTCTCGAAAACGTTGTTGATTATAGCAAAATCATTGAGCGTGTGCAGGGCTATATTCAGGGCTTGGGTCGGGTCAGCCTTTTGGAATACCTCGCTGAAGAGTTGCTGAATCTTATTGAGAACGAATTTCAGGGTGTCAGGGCGGCGAGAATTGTTCTCTACAAAGCATTTGTTCCCCTCAGCCATTTCACCGGTTCAGTTGCCATTGAGGTCGAACGGGAGTTCGCAAAAAAAGGCACCTGAAAAACGCATTTAGTTTAACGAAGGACTCGCTTTGTGGCGCGGGAACTCACGCGCACCAGTTGTGAAAAACGAAGAAGGCGGACATCCTTTTCAGGAGTCCGCCTTCAGCACTCAGGGTGCCTCAACTGAAGCTTGAAGCCGTCATCAACTCTCGATGAACGCCTTGAGCTTTTTGGAGCGGCAGGGATGACGCAGCTTACGCAGTGCCTTGGCTTCGATCTGGCGGATACGCTCACGCGTCACGTCGAAGCTCTGGCCCACTTCCTCAAGGGTGTGGTCAGTCTTCTCGCCGATGCCAAAACGCATGCGCAACACCTTTTCTTCGCGTGGGGTGAGTGTTGCAAGAACCTTTTTGGTTTGGTCCGACAAACTCTGGTTAGCCACAATATCCACGGGTGCGCCACGTGTTTTGTCTTCGAGGAAGTCACCATAATGGTTATCTTCCTCTTCACCGATTGGCGCCTCGAGCGAGATTGGCTCACGGGCAATTTTCATCACCTTGCGAACTTTTTCCAAGCTCATATCCATCCGCTGCGCGATCTCTTCAGGAGTCGGCTCGCGGCCCATTTCCTGCACAAGGTAACGGCTCGTACGAACCATTTTGTTGATCGTTTCGATCATGTGCACGGGAATACGGATTGTACGCGCCTGATCAGCAATCGCACGGGTTATTGCCTGGCGAATCCACCATGTCGCGTAGGTACTGAACTTGTATCCACGGCGGTATTCAAACTTCTCGACGGCCTTCATCAGACCAATGTTGCCTTCCTGAATGAGGTCGAGGAACTGCAGACCACGGTTCATGTATTTTTTGGCAATCGAAACGACCAACCTGAGGTTTGCTTCAATCAGCTCGCGTTTGGCGTCTTCCGCCTGACGGTTTGCAGTGCTGACAACCTGATACATGCGCGGAATCTCTTTGCGCTGCAAAAAGCACGCTTCCTCGCTTCCGTGGATTGTCTGCTGGGTGTTCACGTATGAGCGCTTGCACGCCTCCCACTCACGCTCCGAGAGGAAATTGACTTCCAAGGGCCGCGGCGCATCAGCCTCAGCATAGGCCTTAAGTTTAGTCTCATCCATGCGCGTACGGTACTTGAGCTTGTTGAGCTCTTTCTCGACATCGGCAACCGCTTTCGCATGCATGTCAAGCTCAGAGGTAATCTGCTGAATGATTCTGCGGTTGATGTTTATCTCTTTGACGAGCTCAAACATCTGTGAGCGCGACTCGTTGAGCGACTTTTTGTCGGATGCGGTCGCATTTTCAAGGTGTTCAAAACCGTATTTATCTTCCAGACTCAGAGCTGTTTGAGCCTGCTGCAGAAAACCTTCGACCAACGCGCGGACGCGTGCAGTCTGGCCTTCATCGGTGGCTTGATCCTGCTCGTCGTCGAAGCCCTTGACCAAGTTTTTTGCTTTGATCGCACCGTCCAGAAACTTCTGACCAATTTCGCTGATGTGGCGAACACCCAGTCTGAGGTTCACCAAGTGCTGCAGAAGTTTGTTTTCTTCATTTTCGATCTTCTTCGCAATCTCAACTTCACCGTCGCGGGACAAGAGTGCAACTTGGCCCATCTTGCGGAGATAAATGCGCACTGGGTCGTTGCTGCGGCCCAGAGAGGAGTCAAGGTCTTCTTCCTCGACCGTTTCCGAACCGAAGTCGTCGTTGGCAAAGATATCGTCATCCGACATTGCAGCGCCGTCTTCCGGTTCCGCATCCAAGTCAGGACCAAGTTCTTCGAGGTCGGCGTCGAAATCGGCACTAGGCTCTACGTCCTCGAGCTCTCCATCGGCTGGCCCTTCCTCGCCATCGATTGCGCCCTTCTTTTTGCCTTTCTGGGGCTTTTCGGCAACGCTCGCGCCGTCCACTGTACGGTTTGCATTCTTCTTGTCTGACTTCTTGCCAGCTTCGCCGTTGCCCGACCCCTTGGCTGCGGGCTCAGTCGCAGTTGATTCGGCTGCCGCTTTGACGCCGGCTGCCTTCGCGTTCCCTTTTGCAGCGGCAGGCTTGGTAGCAGGATCAGAGCTCACTGCTTGCTGCTTTGCCGAAGTCTTTTCTTTTGCTGGCGACGCAACCTGCTCAGCGCTTGCAGGAGATGGCACAGCCTTCAGGCGAGCCTTTCCTGCGGAAGCGGCAGATCCCGTTGTTTGTTCGCTTTCGACAGGCTTATTTTGCGGCGCCTTTGCTTTGTTCTGGTTCTTGTTGTCAGCGTGTTCAGGAAGTGCAACCGCGACAGCAGATTTCTTGGCTGCAGCGGAAGCGGGCGGAAGTGCAGTCGCCTTGGCGGCTGGCACAGTCTTGTTTGACTTTACCGGAACAACAGCAGCTTTGGCTGCTGGTTTAGCCGCAGGTTTAGCGACCCGTGCGGGCTGTGCCTTGCTCGGGACAACCGCTGGTTTTTTATTCGCGGGCACCTGTGAACCGACTTTGCCCTTCACGACTGGTT
>JBEDKY010000263.1:0-3120 GCA_041171905.1 Pseudomonadota bacterium | reverse complement strand
TCACCCGTCACAAAAGTTCCATCTTCGAGAAGAAGACTTGCACGCATGGATTTCCTCCGATTCAGCAACAGCCGGTTGGCAAATTGACGAAGGATAGGAACGTGAAGATTTTAATGTCAAGACGGGGACGGACAATAAAAAAAAATCGCAGTGATCTGTCACTCACTGCGATGGCAATCAAAATGTACGAAGTGTCCGCTGAACACACAGCACGAATTGGTCTCTTGTCAGAGAGCCTGAGGTTGACGGGCCAGCAGCTGTTCAGCCTGTTTGGCTATTTGTGCATTCGCGTCGGAAGTCGCCTCATTGAGAATCTTGCGCACTTCGTCGGGTGCCACCGGCGCAAGATATGCAATCGTGTAAAGAGCCTCAGTGCGCAGGCTCGGGCGCGACGACGGCGCACGGAAAATGGCCACACACGCTTGCAGATGCATCTTCTGTGGAGGACGCATGCGCATAACGCGCACTCCCTGAATCACAAGCTCAGGATCTGCGCCTGAATCACCGGCGATTTTCTGCAAAAAAGTATCCGCATCCGGGTGATCCACATAACGCAAATCATAAATCGCAGAACGCTTGAGCGAGGCATCCGGGCTTTGTGCATACAGCGCTTTGACGCTATCAAGAGCTTCTGTTGCACCTGCATTGCCAAGTGCGCCCGAAATTGTCACCTTTCTGCTTTCCGCGGATGTCGAATCAAAATCCTGCTTGAGCCTGTCAACCGTCTCGCGTGTCAGCTCGGGCCGTCCTGAACGCGCGCGCGAAGCGAAAGTTCCGAGCGCCAATGTGGCAGTTGACTTCACGCCCTCATCGACAGCCGACGTGTAGGTCTGCATCAGCACATCGCGTGTCCGTTCAGACGGATTGCGGTGCGCGGCGAGTGCAGGAATCACCTGCATGAGTGCAACCGAATCGTCTTTGAGCCTTTCTGCCAGCGCGGCCATAGCGGCCTCAGCCTCGGGTGTTTCCTGACTGGAGAAGACACCCGACAGCAATGCGAGCTTACTCTTGTAGTCGGGATCATTCTTGTCGAGCTTTGCAATTTCTTCGGCAATGGATGTGCACAATTCAGGCTGAAGATACAAAAGTGCGGAGAGCTGTTCGAAGAATTGGGCACGTGCAGCACCATCTTTGTGAAAGTCTGCAGTCATGAATCGCTCGCGCAGACTCAACCATGTTTCGCCGTTGAGCTTCTGTGCCGCAACTTTCCTTTTGGTAGACACCGCGTGCGCGGCAGCCAATTCAAACTCACTGACGAAATCCTGCGAACTTCCGCCAGCGGCGCCTTGCACAAACTGGCGTTCCTGATCGGACGCCGGACGCTTGTTTTGAAAAACGACCTCTGTGCGCAACTGAGTGGTTGCAAAAATCCCCGCCGTTTGAGCGCGCATTGCCCATCGCTGGTCAGATTTTAGAACGTGTCCAGCCGCAGAGTCGAAGTCGACTTTTGTGATTGATGAAGGAAGAATGACGACCAGCTGCTGGCCTGCACCACCCTGCGTGCCGTCGCTCTGAATTCTCACCATGCGCGGCTCTTTTTCGATGACGGCCTTGCCTTCGGCAAAAGACTTCAGCCGAAATGTATGAGTGAAGACACCTGTGGAGTCTTCCTCGCTGGCAGTCCATTCACTCAGCTCGCGGCTGTCGGGCAAAAAGAGCGACGCAGAGAGAACGACTCCCCGCAGCAGATTAAGCGATTCAAGTGTGGTTGATTTGTCGACACTCCAACTCAACGCAGAGCGCTGCGCATCAGTCTTGAGCAGCAGGGTGCTGTCACCGAGCGCCTTGGAGATGGCTTCGGTCTCGGCAGGCGGCATCGTGGGCTGGCCGCGTTCATCGTTCGATTCAAATCGAACGTTCGCAAATTTGAAACGATAACTCAGTTGCCGGCCCTGTATAGCCATCAGCTGTTCATCCAACTGCCCGCGCACCTGAATTTGCGATGTGGTTGTTTGTCCCTGTTCAGGACTGAGCTCGACCGACAACTCCTGCATGAACGTATAGCTGCGCACCACACCGATTTCGAGTGAGTGCTTCAGTAGACCGTTCGCCTGAAGAGCGCTCTGGTTTGCGGATTGGTTTGAGTTCGCGGCAGAAGCATCTGTTTCAGAGGGCTGTTTGCCGCTGGTCCGGCCAAAGTACACGGCCAGACCAACGACAAAACAAACGAGCGCGGCGAGAGCAATTTTATGCTTGAACTTCAGCGTCACGACACTCCTCACTGCTCGGCGATTTGATTATCGCCTTCGAGCGGATTGGGAGCAGGGATCGGACGCGGCAATGGCTGCGGAATAGGACGAGTCGGCACAGGAAGACGCACGTTGGGTGGAAGCTTGATGGGCAGCAACGAGCACTGGTGCGTCGCCTGTTCCGAAACCCTGCAGTTGCTTCCCAAGCAATCTTCCTTGAAGCGCACCACACCGCCTTCGAATTTTTGTTCGATTGTCTTTTTCTGGCCATCAATACTTCCGCCGATGGGAAGCGGAATGCGCGTATTGACAACTTCCGTGACGCGCTGATCTTCTTTAGGGAATCCAAGACATCCGCGTTCCCAATTGAGCGATTCCCAGCGATCGCGGATGACACCGCGGACGATGTTGGTGCCAAAATCAGGATGGTAGTAAATCGAGCCGCCCTGAAAGTGATTGAATTTGCCGAGTCCATCGGGTGTCTGCCATTCGTCTGTCAGCGGATAGCCAAGAATTCCGCGTTCCCAACCAATTTGTGACCATTTGTGACGGATCAGGCCATGAACTTCCTGAGCACCTGTCTCGGGTGTCCAGTAAATGGAGCCGTTCTGGAAGTGGTTGTAACGTCCGACACCATCGGGCGTTGTCAGTTCGTCGGTCACAGGGTAACCGAGCACACCAAGACCGCGCCGCAACTGCGACCACTTCGAATAAATCGCGCCTTTTACCAGGAACGCATCGGCGGTTGCAGGATGATACCAAAGCGTTCCGCCTTCAAAGAGGTTGTACTTGCCCTGAGCATCTGGAGCAGTCAGCTCATCGCTTTTTGGAAATCCGAGTTCACTTTGCTCCCAGCCCATCTTGGCCCACTTGGCGCGGATGAGACCGTGAACTTCGTGGCTGCCAGTGGCTGCCGACCAATAAATCGAGC
>JBEDKY010000262.1:0-3491 GCA_041171905.1 Pseudomonadota bacterium | reverse complement strand
CGCTGCCCTGCCCGCTTGGGCACTGGAAAGTTCACGCACGGGCGTTCACAGCAACGATGGCTCCTATTCACCGAGCCAAAAGGCTGTCGCAGCACGTCCTAAAAACGCACTGCACGCGCGTCAAATTTTTCCAGAAAAACTCATCGGCGAAACGACAGAGTTCGGAAAAACTCTGTGGGAAAATGACGGCGTCCGCCTGTGGACGACCGGCGACGACATCGGAATCCTGTCGTTCAAGAGCAAGATGCACGCAATCGGTCAGGAAGTTCTCGACGGTGTCATCAAGTCGGTGGCCTACTCTGAACAGAACCTCAAGGCGATGGTGCTCTGGCAGACGGAACAACCTTTCAGCGCAGGTGCCAATCTCGCCCAGGTGAGCGGACTTCTTGCGGCGAAGAACTACACCGCAGCCGAGGCGATGGTGAAAACTTTCCAGGACGCTTCGCAGGCGCTCAAATACTCAATGGTACCGACCGTCGCTGCAGTCAGCGGTCTTGCCTTGGGTGGTGGCTGTGAATTCGTCATGCACTCGGCAAGGGCCGTCGTCGCACTGGAAACATACATGGGACTCGTGGAAGCGGGAGTCGGTTTGATCCCTGCCGGTGGCGGCTGCAAAGAACTCGCTCTGCGTGCTGCTCAGTCTGCTCGCGGTGGGAACATCTTCCATTTCGTAAAGATGGCATTTGAGACAATTGCCATGGCTCAGGTTTCGCGCAGCGGCGAACACGCGCGCGAGCTTGGTCTGTTGCGACCGACCGACATGGTTGTCTTCAATCCAAATGAGCTGCTCTACATTGCCAAACAACAAGCTGCCGCAATGGCACAATCTGGATACCGTCCGCCGCTCCGCCCACGCGATATCCAAGTGACGGGCAAAGGCGGTATTGCAACTCTGAAGATGATCATCGCCAATATGCTCGAAGGTAAGTTCATCAGTGAACACGATGCGGCGATTGCCGAGCGCACAGCGACAGTCTTGTGTGGCGGCCACGTCGAGGGTGGTTCGCTTGTCAGTGAGGACTGGCTGCTTGAACTTGAGCGCAGTTTGTTTGTCGAGTTGCTCAAGACTGAAAAAACACAGGCCCGCATCGACTACATGTTGAAAAACGGAAAACCACTGCGCAATTAAACGAGTGTCTGCAAAGGAAGGATGAACCCGTCATGACAGTTAAAACTCGCGACGCTTATATTGTCTCAGCACTGCGCACTCCGGTCGGCAAAGCACCACGCGGTGCGCTGCGCAACTCACGTCCGGATGACTTGCTCGCACTTGTTCTTAAATCTGTTGCAGGTTCGGTTGCCGGACTCAACATGAATGAAATCGGCGATGTGGTTGTAGGATGTGCGATGCCCGAAGCCGAACAGGGGATGAATGTAGCACGCATCGGCCTCCTGCTGGCAGGGCTTCCAAACACGGTGCCGGGCATCACGGTCAACCGGTTTTGTTCGTCGGGACTCCAGGCCATTGCCTATGCGGCAGATAAAATACGCCTGGGCGAAGCTGATGTGATGATTGCAGCCGGCACAGAAAGTATGAGTCTCATCCCAATGATGGGACACAAGGTTGTGATGAATCCAAAGGTCTTTGAGAGTAACGAAAACCTCGGCATTGCATATGGAATGGGAATCACCGCCGAACGTGTTGCCAACCAGTGGAAGGTGACCCGCGAGGCACAGGACGCATTCGCGCTCGAAAGTCACCGCCGTGCTGTCGCCGCGTGGCAATCCGGTGAGTTTGCAAACGAGATCGTGCCTGTGGATGTCGAAGAAAGTCTGCTCGACGCAAGCGGCATGAAAATCAAAACGAGCCGTACGACACTCAGCAAAGACGAAGGTCCGCGCGCCGAGTCAACGCTCGAATCGCTCGCGAAACTCAAACCGGTTTTCTCTGCTCAGGGCAGTGTTACGGCCGGCAACAGTTCACAGATGTCCGACGGAGCAGCGGCCGTGCTGTTGATGAGTGAAGAGGCCGTCAAACGCTATAATGTCCAACCGATGGCGCGCTTCGTCTCTTACGCGATTGCCGGTGTACCACCCGACATTATGGGAATTGGTCCGAAAGAAGCCATTCCACGCGCGCTAAAAATGGCCGGACTGAGCCAGAACCAGATGGACTGGATCGAACTCAACGAGGCATTCGCCGCGCAGAGCCTTGCGGTCATCAACGACCTCGGTTTGGATCCAGCGAAAGTCAATCCTCTCGGTGGTGCCATCGCCCTGGGGCACCCGCTGGGAGCGACAGGCGCAATTCGAATGGCAACTCTGGCTCACGGACTGCGCAGACGACGTCAAAAATACGGTATGATTACCATGTGCATCGGCACAGGAATGGGTGCTGCCGGTATTTTCGAATCGCTCTGATTCTTGCATTACGGACAGGCAACCCAAGAACACTTGGCAACTGCAGAACACCGATTATATTGTCAAACAGCGCCCTGCTGCGGTCGAATCGGCAGGGCCTCACTCTTTATGAGGTGAAGACAAAATGATGCGGGACTCAAATATGATGTCCAAAGTGAGCGGAACGATCATGAGAGCAACAAAACGAATCGCCATTGCAGCTGCGGCAACCTGCGCCATCTTCGGGCTGGTTTCCGGCGGTGTACTTTTGTTCGCGCCGGACAAGCTCGAAGATGTGCAAAATTCTTTAACGGCGCTCGGCTCCAAAGGATACAAACTGCCCGACGTTCCGCCTATTCCTCACAGTTCTGAGCAAGAGATTCGAACACTCAAAACGTTTTCAAAAGTTTTTGTGAACCTTGCGAAGCAAAGCCGGCCCGCACTTGTCTTCATAAAAACAAAACGTGAAGTTCAGGGCCGCGGGCGGGGAGGTTTTCCTTTTCCTGACGAATTCTTCTTCCCATTCTTTCCCCCAGGGGGCGGACCGCGCGAGCGTGGACAGCAGGAAGCCGCTGGTTCTGGATTTATCGTTGACCTCAAAAACGGCTACGTAATGACAAACAATCACGTGGTGCAAGAAGCCAGTGACATTACCGTTCAGACTTTCGATGACAGAAAATTCAAAGCCAAACTGGTCGGAAGTGAACCATCGGTCGACGTGGCCGTTTTAAAAATGGAAGGTTTTACTTCTGGTTCGCTGCGCCAGCTTGGGCTTGCTGATTCCGACGATGTCGAAGTCGGAGATTGGGTTGTTGCCCTTGGTGCACCCTTCTCGTTGCCGCAAACCCTGACCGTCGGTGTTGTCAGTGCACTTGGACGCGGAGGAGTGTTGGGCGGTGGAGCTCTCGAAGATTTCATTCAGACCGACGCGGCAATCAACCCAGGAAACTCGGGCGGTCCGTTGCTCAACCTCGACGGTAAAGTGATCGGCATCAATACCGCAATCAGCTCTCCGACGGGCAGTTCGGCAGGCATCGGATTTGCGGTACCGGCGAACATGGCCAAGCTAGCCGCCGAGATGCTCATCAATGACGGCCGTGTCATCCGCGGCTTTTTGGGCATCGACGGGCGTGACTTCAACGAACTCAGTC
>JBEDKY010000261.1:0-10918 GCA_041171905.1 Pseudomonadota bacterium | reverse complement strand
GCAGCAACGTGAATTGAAAAGTGCAGCGAAAATAATTTCATTTTGTAGTGCTCCCTAGTGTAGTGATAGGTTGCCGGCAATTATCGAGAAAGGCAAATCGGAGGGGTTCTTCCTCCGCGCTTGGCACACCGCTTGCTCTTGTCCATTCAGCGTTTTTCATTACTCCGTAGGAGAGGAACTTCTCATGTTGGCAAAATCAATCAAGAAGAGCGTTTTTATTATCGTTGTTTCAGGTGTTTACATTGCCTGTGGTGCGCCGACGACTCAGACTCCCGATGCTCAATTTTCGTCGACAGTGTCTACATCGGAGACATGTAAGTTTCTTGGCGATGCTTACGAATCAAAAGTTCTTTTGCCTGCGGGTGGGCACAAGGGTGAGTGTGCGGACACAACATCCGCGCGATCAGTCATTATGCTGCCTGAACCTTCCGACTCCAACGTCCTCAGAGTGGCTAACGTAGGTCATAACGGTTCGTTCTGGATTGCAGAGTTTCCGAAAAACGGAGTAGAGGACGTCATTTTTCAGATGGAGCGTTTTCCTGCTGCCGTGCCGGCTGCCCACACACAAATTCGTCTGAAGTTCAAAAAAGACTCTCCCGTCCGGCTGACGAATCAATTCGATTCAAGCAAGCAAATCTATCTGCGCGAGTTCGCGCTCAGCACGGAAGCGATCGGCCAGAAAGGCTGGAAATACGATATCTTCAAAGGCATGAAGGATGAGTATCTGACGGCTTACCGGATCACATCCCTTGCAGACAAATACAAGTGGATGGTCGTCACCCTAAAGCACAGTGTTGTGCAGTGGCCGCTCAACCTCGACGAAGCCGAAAAACAGCTTGTGCTTCCTGCGTACGTCAAGCGGGCAACTGAAAAGGGCATGACATCGACCTACCACACGCTTTGGAGAAACTGCACCAACGAACTCTTCAAGGTCTTTGACAGCACGTTGCGCTATGGCGGCTTGAGAGCCTTGCCGGTCGTCTTCACCAAGATCAACGAAATGTATCCAGTGATTGTGCATGGCGCCCTGAATTCCCGCGGGTTGATTCGCTACCGCGACCTGCCGCCGGTGTATCCGCCCGATCGTCCGCTCGACAAAACGACGCAAATCCCTACGCGTGAAGAGATTCGCCTGCCAAATTTTGAAGATGAAAAAGATTTGGCGCTGGATGAGCTGAATGCCCGACCGCAGCGCCAGTGAAGGAGAGTCATTGCGGGGAACAGGTGAGAGGTTTACTTCTGGCCCTCACCGTTCTCCGGGTCTTCAAAGTACATATGGAACTTTGTCGGTGTGTTTTCATCGACAAGAACAAGCTCAACAACATCCATGTTCAGTGACTTAGTTGCATCAAACACATCGATGAACAGGCCTAGCTTTGTTTCCACATGCTGACTTCCCGCAGATCCGGCAACCTTCGGAGTAAAGACAAAAATGCCTGGCTGCGCGGCCTTGACGTCGTACTTGCCGATGATTTCTGCCGACAGCGGATTGGTGAATTCGGTGGATGGAATGTTTTGAACTTTCGCGTCAAGGAAGTCCGCCTGCAAACTTCCAGCGGCATTTGATAAGTTCAGGATGACGTTCTTTCGGTTTCCGTAGGTCGAAAGATATGCGCCGTTGAGAAAGTCAGAACGCCACGTCGAGTCAAGTTTTGCAGCCGAATAAGCCAGATTCACCAGCTGCCATTCGATTCCGTTGCCCTTGCTGGTCTTGGGAACTGTGATCTGTGCAGGTTCGCCTTTGGCGGCAGCAGAAATCGTTGCCCCGGCAAGCGGTGAATCCAGCGAACCCTTTTCAGCGAGTGTGAGAACACTGACTTCGCTGCTGTTATCAACAATCAATGACTTTGCGGTTGTGTCGTATCTGAGTCGGCGCAATTCAAATGCAGAGGCATTTCCAGCTTTGGGAACGGTGCGGTAAACCGTCACACGCGCCAGAATGTGCTTCAGGTCGCCAATACGTTCATTGATTTTGCTCTTCACATCATTGATAAATTTCTCTGTGAATTTGCCGTCCTGAATGTCCTCCTCGGATTTCGGAGTAGAAACAAATCTTGGAAACACACTCAAAATCGGCGGATACTCGACAATCACGGTATTGTAGGTGTCTGCAACTCCATCCACTTTCTTCGAGTAAATGCGGACTGCCCGACGTCCGATGTTACCTTTGTAGTCGATGTAGCCTAAAGAATTGCCCGAGAGGTCGACTCTGGGAGGAAGCTGCGGCTGGTTTGTGGCTGCTGTTTCGGAGTTGAATTCACGACTCTTGCAGCCTGCAGAAAGCGCAAGGCTCAGCGCTATGAGATACAAGCTTGAATTTTTCATAACCTAGATTCCTATTTTTAATGAGAGTCCGATTTTTCAGAAAGTGGCGGGCGCATGCAAAATGGCTGCTGCGCCCGTTTTGACAAATCAATGTCCGCAGTTTGAGCCGTGGAAATTACGCGAGTCGAAGCCCCATTTCAAAGAGAAGCCATCGCGAGGACGCGTCCACGGGTCGAATGCGTTGCACACTTTTGCCATGATCGGTGCAAGTTCCGGTGCGTTGTCGGCAATGACGTCGCGCATGCCGCGCTGAGCAAGGCTCTTGATACCGAAATCGGTATAGGTCTTTGCGTTGTAGTCCGTCGAAAAGAAGCGGTCGCTGAAAAGTCGGCGTGATGCGTTCAACACGAAGACCTGGAACTGTGTTTCGGAGAGAGCGAACCCATAAGGGCGGGTGTTCTCCGAGAATATTCCGACCATTGCATCGACACGTTCAATCGCATCAGCATCGCTTCCATAGACCTGCGCGAGTCTGTCACGCTGATCAATCTGATAAAGCAACTCGCTGCGCATACCGCTGGCCTCGGCAGAGCACGAAGTCAAACCTGCGACGACTTCCTTCTGAAGTTTGCTTGGTTCGAACTCTTGGCCACAGCCTTTAAAATACTGGTATGCAAGTTCGTGATTGATGAAGTCGGTGAGACTGCTCAGCGGCTGCATTCCGAGTTGTCTGCGGAATTCATTGTAGCGCGGCACACCACGCTCGCGGTCGCGGAGAATGTCGATGGCGGCGAGGTCGATGACCTTGGACTGACCACCCATCTGACTCCAGCCCGGCGCATGCGGAATTTCAAGATTTTGCAGGAAGCGTGGATAGTTGTCGAGCTGCAATGTGCCTGTGGGCTGTGTACCGATCGACACGAGCCAATCATTGAAGGTGCCTTGAGTGACCGCGTCAGCGGATTTTGCACGAACAACCGAGTCTGTTGAGACCGCCTGATAGCTGCCTTCCGTCGCGGTGCCTGCCAAAACTTCAGACGCTTTGCGGTATTTGACCACGTCCGGCAGAAGCGGATGCAGACGGTAGACTGTGGTGAATTCTTCCGGAAGTGTAAATGGCACTCCGAAGTGATTCGCCTTACCACCGACGATACCCGGTGCGGCAACGCCGTATGCAAAAATCTTGTTTGCCGCACTCGCGTCGCCCGGTTTGATATTTTTCGCTTCGATTCTTTGCAGAGTATTGAAGATATTTCTGGACAGGGCTTCAAAGCGCTTGACTGCTATTTTGTCCTCACCAAACTTGTGAGCGGCAATGCCATGCCAGTTGGAATTCATGCCTGCATCAAGCAGTGGGTTGAACAACAACTGCGGAGTCCATTCGATTGTGTGTATCTTCGCGATAAGAGCCGAGATGTAGAGACGTCCGTAGTTGTAGGCTTCGTCCTGTTGAGCAGCCGTCAGTTTCGTTATGTCTGATTTGTAGTGCTTTTGCGCAAGTTCTTTGACGAAGCGGTTGTGCTCGCGTGCAAAGAGTGTGTTCAAGACCGACAGGCCCATCCACCAGTTGTCAGGAAATCCAGTGACCTCCTGACGTTTTTCATGTGCGTGCAGCGCGGCAGGAGCACCGCCGGCGAGTGAGTCAAATCGCGGCAGCATGCCATTACTCACCAAAAGCAGGGCGCGGTTCGAAGGATCTCGAACGGCAGCAGCCAGGTCGGCGTCAGCGCCGTAAATCTGCGATGCATCCCACCAGAACGAAACAGTGTTCTTGAAAACAGCTGGTGGACGCACTCCGCGGCTCGAGACGCTGGGTTGCTGGCCTGCGTCCGCGCGCGATGCCGGAACCGTGTTGCCCGAAAACTTCAACGCACGGCCGGAGTCGTTGTCATTTTCGCCGCGCGAAGAGTGCGAGAACCAGTCATGTGTCATGAACTGAATCCATGCCGCCGCCAAGACGTTGAAGAATGGAGCTTGGCGATAGACTTCACGGTTTGTGTTTTTGCGCGACATGAGCACACGGCTCACGACTTGCGGATCGGGATTCATCAAATCAATTCCGCCGCGCTTTTGGGTTGCATCGAACGATACGTTGCGTCCAAAGCGCTGTCCCTTGGCACCCATCAGCGGGTTCACGGGGTCATTGCATGTTCCGTCGAGCGTTCTGAAGCGAAGGTTGTTGCCCTCACACTTTATGTTGGGTGCCTGCAGGCTCGCCCAGCGTTGGTCGGCACCGATGCCCTTCGGGTTATTACCCTTGGCAAGCGGATGACTGTCGATAGTTCCGTTGGTATCCCACATATTGCAGCGCAACAGATCGGCGCGTTGAACCTCGAGTGCCAGCAGGCCGACGAGCATTCCGAACTCAGAATTGATCTTGCCGCTGGCCTGTTCCATTTTTCCGACAACGTTGCGGACAACGCCCGCAAAAAGTCCATCATAGTCTTCGGCACGATCTTTGAGAGAGGACATCATGGCGCTGGGAATCTCGCGGCCGTCAACACCTTTCAGGTTTGCCCAATCCGCCCATGGTGTTTTGGATGCACGCAATGCGGCTTCTTTGTCGGTGCCGTATTTGGCCATCAGCCATGACGGCAGCTTTCCTTGAAAGCGTCCTTCGCAAAGCGGTTTGACGTCTTCAACCTTGCCGTTTGCCGACTCGGTCTCGCTGTTGTAGGTCCGTTGCTTGCAACCTGAAGAGACCAAAATTGCGGCGGAAAAGAGACCGACACCCGATACAAAACGCATATATCCTCCGATTGAAAAGAAGCTGTTTGCGGAGCAGTAGACGAACTTTTTGATTACAATTTCTCATTCATTGCGGAATCTTCTGTGATTGAAGAAAATTCCATCGTCGCCCCAATGAGAAGCCTTGAATCCCGAATTGACGACGATTGTGCCAATCTTGATGGCCCGCGCCCGCAGCGCGGCATCATCGATGCTTTGATCGACATCTTCAGCTGTCACAGAGTCTGGATTCGGATCGTTGACTGCGTAGAGATGAAAGATGGGGCTGCCTTCTTTGAGCAATGATTCGTCCATAAGTTCTGGACGAAAATCCCGTGCGGGCTGAGTTGGCAAGCGCTGGCTGAGAGACGGGTCGGGAACAAAGAAAATTCGCACTGGATGATGAATTTTCTCTGGAACCTGACCTGAGCTGGTCAGCTCGGCAAATCCCTGCGCTCCAATTTTGTGTGGATGTTTTGAGGTTGTGCGGAACGCACGCGCGGCAATTTTTAACTTCAGTTTGTCAGATGCCGGAACAATGTTTGAAAACTCGTTGGCAAAGAAATTGAAGTTCTCGCCCTGACCATCAAGACTCACCAGTGCCGAAATGTTGGCTGAGGGCTTTCCATTGACGAATGCTTTCCACGCGAGGCCGGGGTTGTATTCATTTTTTGCGGGATCGGCAGTCAGCGACAGGCGCAGAAATCCGCATGGCGCCCCCTGAAATAGACCGGAAAAAGGGCTATTTTCGCTTGCAATGAACTGAGCCTTGGCGAGAACAGAGCGGCGGTGAAGCGGTTTCTTCCAACCCTCGGGAGCCTGATCGCCGAGGTAGTCCATCTTGATCCTCAGTTTGTTGAGCATGGCCCCCCAAATCAGACTCAGACCACCGGCTCCTTCGAGGCGCGGCAGCTTTTTGATGTCGTAGACAGTCGGAAGAACTCGAGAATTCCAAAGATAGTCCTGTTTGGCACAAGCTGATTGGCTTTCAAAATCTTTCGGCAGGTCATCCCAGGCAGCAGCTGTTTTTGCTGCCGCCTGGCTCACGCTGAGTGAATCATCCCTGTCGGGAACTTTACAAGCCAATGAGACTAACGCAAGGACCGCAGCGGCAGCGGCAGTGGAGTGGAATAAACTCATTTGAAAAAGCCTTTTCCATCAGTGGGTAAAAGCAAGGACAGCAAAAATACTTATCGGTGTCTCCTAAACTACAGGTTTTACCTCTGAGGACGCAAAGTTCATGTGACGATAAAAAAAAACGTCAAATTTCTGGAACGACGTTTGTAATTTTGAAAATTTTCAGATTAGAGCGCTTGCGCGAGATTGTCTATTTTCGTGCCAGCAGAATCCACGCCGGCCCTATCAACAGAAATTGCAAATCCTGAAAAAAGGATGGCTTCTTTCCTTCAATTTTGTGGCCGATGAATTGGCCAATCCATGCAACCACAAAAACTGCAACAGACAACACAGCAAGGTTCCCACGTCCGAGGGTGTCCAGAAGCGCAGCTGATATGAAAAACAGAACGCTCAAAAACAATGTCATGACGAGTCCTGTGCGGATCCCCAGCCGGAAATAGAAAGCCAGCGTCAGAACAAGCGCAAGCGTAGCCCAGTTGAGCCATCCACCGACCAGCTCGGCGAACGGGTGGGGAATGGCAAGAAGACCAGAAAGTGTGCTGAAAGTGATTGCCGGAACACACACCTTATGAATGACTTTATTTGTAGAGTTCATGTGTGATTGGCTGTAAATCTCAAACCATTCCTGAAGCGTTCTCATAAACTAAATTCCTTTCGTCTTCCGTCAGAGTCTTCGCCATCACCAATACAATCCAAAAGCATGGTGAACCTCATTCTTCACCGTTTTTGTAATAAAAGCTTTGGAAGGCCACGGGCAGCTGCAGCCGCACTTCGTCACGTTTTGCGAGTCGGGAAAGAACCCTCAAGGTGTACTCAAAGTCGTCAAAAGCCTTCGGAAGGGGTTGCAGCGGAATTGTGAGCGGTTTTGTAAAGTCGTCCCAATGAATCAACACCACTTCTTTTGCGTCCACATCTTTGACAGCCTTTTGCCAATAGTTTTCGATGTAGTTCTCGTCACGCGTCCCGAGCGCACCTACTCCCAGAAAGACGGCCTGAGCTTTTATTCCGGTGTATCCGGGATTCGGGACGTTTGCACTTGGAACAATCAGGATTTTGCTTGTTCCACTTCCGAATGCAAATGCAAAACAGCCACCTTCGCGATAGGCACTGACACGCGCGGGTGGCGAAAAATCAGCAGAAATCTGGCCGGGAAAATAACTGTCCGGCGAATGCAGCGCGGAGAGAATGGTTACGTTCAGTTTTTCAAAATCGATGACCTGACCATTCTTAATCACTTTGATTGAAGATTCCGGAATCCCTTCGGCACGCACCACGTGGGCGGTTGAAGGTGAGCCGTAGACATTTGCGGCATAGCGTCGGGCAACCTGGGAGGTGTCGAGCAGGTGATCGTAATGAGAATGACCGACGAATATACCCTCGATGCTTTTAAAATGAGCGCGCTCGAGTGCCCACGTGATCTTCTTTTGATCAGAGACAAGTTTCCGAGTTGCAATCTCAGCGAATGAAGGCCGTGAGAAGAAGCCGTCCAGCAACACACAAGTGTTGTCTTCCGGTTTCTCGGCGGGCGCGCAAACCGACAATGTCGAGACTCCGAAGAATTGTACGGCAAGGTCGGCACGACCTTCGTTCGGAAACGCCAAGATAGGATTCTTTTTATTTTCGAAAATACTGGCAAAATCTGTTGAACTTTCGGTCCAGATAGACTCAATGCTTTTTGGTGTCAGCATTTTTTCGTGGGCAAGGAATATTGCAACTAAAGCAACAAGGGTGAATCCGAACAGACGCATCACTGGGTGCTTGAAAACGCGGAGTTTCATGCTGTCAGGCTCCCGACGTTTGGGTGTCATGGGCTGGCATTACTTTACCTAGTGCAGAATTTTCGCTTTTTCGCCCATTCCTCATGGTAAACTCCATTTGAGTTCAACCAGTGTAGCCCGAGGTTCGCCCAATGCAAAATTTATTTTTTAACGTTCTGAGTCTGAGCGCGGCGTCGCTCTTTGCAATTTCCTGCGTAAAGCCCCAGACAAGCTCTACAACCAGTGCTGCGCAGTCAGACGGCGTCTCGGCATGCGTCGGTTTGCAGGGCAACGGGCTGCGCTTTGCATCGCACGTTGGAACATACACGGCACTGCTGGAAAACAACATCAAACCCGTGGTTTCGTTGGGTGGATCTTCCGGTTCGATTGTCGGATCCGTTGTAATGGGACTCATGCAGAACCAGAGCGTGAAGCGCTCGTCCGTCACGTTTCAGGGGCGAAATCTCTCGGAAGCCCAGCGGGCCTCTTTGGTGCTGGCTGCGATCCCCGACGTGATTGATACATTCATCTTCCTGCCTGCGTTTGACACTCTCGACATCCGCAACTGGCAGGTTATTCCCTCTATTCTGCGATTTATCGCGCAATCACAATTTGGAAAAGTTCTGGCAGGCGATGATGGTGCGCGTCTGTTGAGTATTGAGGCGACCGTAGGACAGGCGGTTCTCCTGACCGATTTCACAATGAACGCTGATTTTACCGCGGTGTTGCAGAGTGGCAGCTACAGTGAACGGCGCAAAAAAATGTTCGAGCTTTGGCAGAAATGGTCAGAAGGCATTTCAACGTCCATGCGTGAATTGGTGGATGCGGCCGCCTTGCCTGAATCGAAATGGAACGAAAATCCGCAGATGGCCGTGATAGGCGACCGTTTTTATCGGATGTTCCAGCAGGACATGAAACAGGAAAAATCAGATCAGAATGTGGAAAACTGGAGACGGCTGCTGCGCGGGGTGAACTTCTTCATCAAGCATCCGAAACTGACTTCCGTCACTGGTGTCGGAAAAGTTGAAGACATTCTCGCCACAAAATTCTTCCTCCCCAATCCTAAACTTCTTTGGAATGCATATCTGGGTTTCGGAAAAAACGGTCAGTTTATCGAGCTTCCGCATGGAATGATTGTTCATTCAACCTTGCGGCGCGGAATGTTTTCCCGCGACAAGGATGGTTCCATTCGTGCGTCCGAGGGAGTAGGTATTGAAAATCTTTATCAAGGATACGTCGCAGCAAATCATCCAAACAGCAAACTGGTGGATGAATTGATTTCGTTGCGTGCCAAGCAGTCAGAAGTCGGCGGTGGCTTTCTCCCATTCTTCGCCAATGGTGAGAGCAACCCTGCCAACGTGAAATATGCCTATGCTCCTGCACGTGTTGCAGTTTTGCGCAACACAGCGCAGGCGCGTGGCAGAGCCATCGGAAACATCAAAGACGACAGTCAGACCGATGTGATGTTCAAAGAAGGACGTCGTGGAGTCGCCCACGCGGTGGCGTTCAGTGCAGGAGAACCTGGCCCGTTCAGGCGCCTGCCGGTGTATGTTGGTCCTGAAGATGTTCAGGATAACTCCCTCAAACTTGCTTCAGGACAGTCGGCATATATTCTCTCAAACATTTCCGATCCGGACAGACTCGGTGATCAGGATGGCCTCATTTCGTTTGGCGGCTGGAGTGAAAACGTGCCAATCAGCACGCTTGCCATGCTTCCGAGTTGCAGTCAGGCCGCTGTGTTCGTCAGCAGCGGTAAAAAGGGTCCGGGAAATGATTTTCAATTGCAGGCTATCAGAGCGTCTGTGCGTGGTTGGAACTTTCTTGCGACCGCCGCAGAGAACATTGCCGCAGCATTGGGCCGATCCAAGCCGGAATCAGAAAAGCTTGTTCTTTCCCAGTTCGAAGCACTCAACCGCAATGTTGATTTCTCTCGAAATATTACGTCACGCAACCTGTCCTACAATGCGTCCACCGGGCGCTGGGAGAAGCGATCAGGAAGCGGTCCGGCGTATTTTCAGCAGGACATCGATTTCGACGCGCCGTCAGAGTTGAGTGCAGACAAAAAGACAGCCTCTGCAATCAATGGAAAAATCGTCAACAGCCGCTTTGCTTTGATGATGACTTCGTATCAGAAGGCATCCGAAAATATGGTTGCCACAGGCAATCAGCTGCAGGCAGCCCGTGCTCAAAGAATAAATTCATTCGGCAACAGTTCTTCTTCGCAGGCTTCGATTGATCCTTCAAGCCGCGATGCGGCTCTCTATCTGAAAAAGTCACCGGAAGAAATCGACGGCGTGCTCGAGAAGCTGCGCTGAGCGGGTTGATCATGCTGCGCAAAAAACTTCTCAAGTTCATCCAGTTTCATGCTCAGCGTGAGCGGACAATCTCTTTTGCCTTCACTGGAGTGGTCTGAGGAAGTACTTCATATCGATGCTCAGTGTTTGCGTGCTGTCGGCGGGAGTCACGGCGCACTCCGCAAACTTCGGCGCACTGAAGCGGATCTTTGGGTTATTTGAGAAGGCGAAGCCTTCCAGTGGGATGCCGAAGGCACCGGTGTTGAGCTGGCGATCCATGTTCTCATCATGGAACAAGGCCAGAGCGAACGAGCCTGTGCTTAGAACGTCCAACATCAATTCAGCGCCGTCAGAGAGTTCCTGTGCCGAAAAACATTTAGACAGTGAAGCTTTCTGACCATCGTCCGGAAAGCCGTCTTCGCTTGAAAAAAGCGAAACGCAGATGTTTCCATTTTTGCTTTTCAAATAGTTGAGCTTGACGTTCAGGCGGCTCGGCGCCCCTTCCCACGCATTCGCTGCGGTGGCGGAGGGGCTAAGTACTGCAACAGAGAGTGCTACAGTTGCTGCAATAATATGTGGAGTCATGAACGGTCTCCCGTGCGTGGTGCGCGAGAGGATCTCAGCGTGCAAAACGCTCCCGCATCATATCGAGCACCAATTCAACCAAATCCTCGCTGCTGGGCTTGCAATAGTAATCAGCATCCGAGGCATAAGCGGAACGGCTCTCCAGTGCAGTCA
>JBEDKY010000260.1:0-10485 GCA_041171905.1 Pseudomonadota bacterium | reverse complement strand
GGCGTCAGTGATGCGTTGGCCATCGCTTTCAGCGAAGGTTGACCAATGCCGACAAAAGATCCGCTTTGCCGAGAGTCTCGGACAATGTGTCTCTCTTCATACGAGACTCCACTGGTGAGTGTTGAGCTGAGAGAAAAGATGTCGTGGCAAAAAGCTGACGTTGAACAGAATGGCATGAGTAACAGCGGGGCCGCATTGCGGACGCTGAGCCTGCAACAATTAGGTTTGCTCTGATAGCTAATTGATTTTTTTTGCAGCATTTTCATTGAAAATTCCCTATGCGTGAGAGCTGAATTGCTCTTGGGATTAATAGCAACTGTCATGCCAACCGGCGCTTTTAGAATTTGAGAACTAATGAGATGCTCAACCCATGAAAATTGAAAATGGCGACACTGGGTTGATCGGCATGCGAGGTTTCGAATGCTTTTGAGAGTCGTGAAGTATGCAGCTGTTGGCGTGTTTGGATTGGTATTTATCGTCTATGCCTCGTTGGCCGGGCTTTTATGGTGGGGTGATCGACAGTCTGCTCCGCCTGAATTCAGACAGGAACCCGTTTATGTCAGATCCCAGCAGCCGCACAAATTTGAGTTGATCAATGACGGACTGATGAGTCTGCAGAGGCGGATTGAACTGATTGACGGAGCGCGGAAGTCGATTGAACTCGAATTTTTCATCTATGAACTCGATGACGCTGCGCGTGTCATCACGCTGAAGCTCGTGGAGGCGGCACAACGGGGAGTCAAGGTCAGACTGCTCGTTGATTTCTCCGCACCCGTTTTCAAGCTCGGACCTCAATATGCAAGCGCTCTCGCCGAAAAGGGAATCGAGGTCCGATACTACAACACGTCAAGCCTTTTAAGGATCTTCAGCGCCCAGCACAGGAGCCATAGAAAACTGCTGATTGCCGACGGCATGCGCGGCATCACCGGCGGAAGAAATATTGGCAACGACTATTTCAATTTGTCGGAGCACTACAACTTTTTGGATGCCGATGTTTTGCTCGAGGGGCCGGTCGTCGAGGCCATGCAGGTGAGCTTCGAGCATTATTGGAATTCGACGTTTGCAACGAGTCCCGCGGAAGTTGCGACTGGAAAAGAGGAAACCATAAATAACGACCTGCATGATGCGAGTCCGCGCATTATCGGACTCATTGCAGAAGTTGAAAAGGCGACAGCCGAGCGACGTGCCAATGCAAAGGGGCACGTGTGCAACGATCTTCAGTTCGTGACCGATTACAGCGGAACCTATGCCTACAACCGGCAAGTGTTCAAGCGTCTGGTTGAGTTCCTCGGTGAGGCAAACAGCGAGCTCGTCGGCGAATCTCCCTACTTTGTGCTACGGAAAGACGGAATCAACTTGTTGAAAGAGCTCGCTGATCGCGGCGTGGGGCAAACGTTTCTTACCAATAGTCTCGCATCGACTGACGCGTGGTACACAACCTCGGCAATGAGCCTGAGTCTTCGCCCTCTGAAAAACGCCAACATTGACATCAGAATTTATGAAGGAAGCCGTCCGCAGTTGTCTCCCCTGACTGTGAATTCCTCATCCGAACGATGGGGAATTCATGCAAAACGCGCCGTGGTCGACAGAAAGCACGTTTTGATTGGCACCTACAACGTGGATCCTCGCTCAGCAAATTTCAATTCAGAGCTCATGCTCATTTGCAGAGACAATCCATCGCTGGCGGCAGAAATGCTGGATGATATGAACTCTCGTATGGCTGGGGCACGTCAGCTGTTCGGACCATCGGAAAATTCCTTGGTTAACTTGCTTGCAGGTGCTGAATCTTCTCAAAAGGTGAAATTCGCACTTGCCATTCCACTGGTTTATTTTTTCGATTTTTTGCTGTGACGAAAATACTTAAAAGTCAGTTTTTCAGAGTTGGATCCATCAAATAGACGACCTTGGAGATGGCTGGTGTCCTGAGGAAACCGCGTTCACGGATTTTTGTAAAAAAAATTGCGGTGTTCGAAATTGCCGCGTGCATTGCGAGCCGCATTGTTTTTATAAAATTCATAGAGTTCGATGAGGCTCGGAGCGTGTTGTGACTTCCTGTCTCAGTCAATCATCCTAGAACAGACGCCGAAAGCGTCAAATCAAAGCGGAAGATTCAGAAAGTCGCTGTGTCCGGTCATGCTGAAATGCCACCATTCTTCATCATAGGCCTGAAAACCGACCGAGGGATGGGTCATAACATCGCGCAACAGTTGGCGATGACTTCTCTGTGTCTGGTTGACTGCGCCGGGATAGCGGCTTTTTTCGGCGTCGAACAAATCGAATTCTGATCCCATGTCGAGTGGAACTGGAGTGGTGTCCTGAAGTTTTGCCAAAGATAAATCGACAGCCGCTCCCTTGTTGTGAAGACTGCGCCCCGAGGCTGCCACGAATCGCGGGTCGCGGATCAGATTCCACATTTGTTCAGAGACCGAACGGGGACGATAGCAATCAAAAACGAAGAGTCGCAAATCAGGCCGCAGGGTCCGAAGGCGTTTTTCGGCTCTGTAGAGCGCTGAGGCGGCATTGGGATGCAGCAGGCAGCGTGCTTTGCCGTAGAGAGGTTGAGTGATGCGGTAGGTTCCGTCGCCGCGCGGAAAAATTTTGTCCGTGACGTAGCGGATGTCGAATTTGATCATTCCGCCGGCGGCGATCTCTTGCAGCCACGGCTTGTAGGACTCGCCGGAAATGCTGACTTCGCTGGACGCCAACGTTTGCAGTTGGCTTTCGCAGTTCGAGCCACTCCATTTGGAGACTGCGTAACCACTGGGACCGAAGCGGTGAACGCACACAGATTCACCCGACGGACGTTTGCCCACCACGTGATTGCCGCCTGTACTGGATGCCTGAACGGCTGCATCGTCGATTCGCTCGATTTTCTTCTGGCATGACGCCGGGAGCGTCACTGCCAATGCGCAGAGTGGCACATAATTCCGAGGTTTCACATCTCCTCCAGATGGATAGAGAAAAAATCACCCATCAAGCGCCGCGCGGATCTGCTTTTCAAGCTGTCCTGCAGCCTGTCCGAAAATCCAATCTGGTGTGTTGCGTATGCTCCGTTCGGGCAGCACGAACGTATGTCCGACATTGGCAGGCCTTCCACGCAGGACAATAATTTTGTCGGCAATCAACAGAGCCTCGCGCGGATCGTGGGTGACCATCATCGCCTGAATTTTGAGTTTCGCGATGGTTGCCAGCAGCCATTGCTGAAGACGAAAGCGTGTTGTTGCGTCGATGGCTGCAAATGGCTCGTCGAGAAGAAGAACCTGACTTTCAATCATCAAAGTTCTCGCTAGTGAGGCGCGCGCGGCCATGCCTTGCGAAACCTGCCAAGGAAAAAGGTGGCCAGACTCGGCGAGTCCTACGATCTCCAGCAGGTCTGTTGCTTTCTTTGTCGCACTTTCTTTCGTGCCCTGAGATTCTCCGGCGAGTCTGATGTTGTCGAGAAGAGAGAGCCATGGAAGCAGTAATGGCACCTGTGGTACCAACGTGAAAATGTTCTGCGTGCTGCTCCAGTCGGCCGCTGGATGAATTTTTTCAGCGATCTTTATTTGTCCGCCACTGCATTTGGCCAAACCCATAAGCGCTTTGAGCAAAGTTGATTTTCCGCAGCCCGAGGGCCCCATGATGGCGACCACTCCGTCGGAAACGGAGGTGAAACTCACTCCACCGAGTATCTTTCCGCCGTCGAGTTCAACGTCAATATCGCTCAGGGTAATCATGGTGCGCGACCGGCTGCTGGGGTTTGCGGAAGGAATGAATTGTCGACAAAGCCTGCGGAGGGTTCATTGAGCGAAAGAATTTTTTGTTCGTTTGCCCAAGTTCTGTAAGCATCAAAACGGCTGATGTTCTGATATCCCCAATACGGTGCGCCCTTTGCGTATTCGCCGGCAAGATATTGCGCGGATTCCTTCACCAAGGCTGCGTCGGATTCAGGAACTTCCTTGAGAAACAAACGTGAGGCTTCCGCAGGATTGTTGATGGCAAGCCGGTAGCCCTCGGACGCTGCTGCGAGGAATTTTTTGATTTCGTCGGGCTTGTTCTTCACGTATGCGCTGCCCGTGATGATGAGCGGTGAGGGATGATTGAAGACAGAATCGATGTCGCGCAGGAAAAGTGTTTTTATTTTTACATTTTGCAATCGCGCCCTGACGCCATCCCAGCCCATGTAGATCCACATGAAGTCGGCATTCTTGCGGGTCGTCGGTAGAAAGTCGCTGATGCCCGTGGTCACCATTTTCAGTTTTGAAAAATCACCGCCAGACTTACTGACAACATAGCGCAGTGTGGCTTCTTCCTCCGGTGAGCCCCAGCCGCCGTACTTGCGGCCTTCAAAATCCTTGATCGTCGTGATTCCTGCCGTTTCGCGCCAAGCAAAACAACTCGTGTTCTCTTGAATAATGGCAGCGACCGACGTGACTGGAATTTTTTGCGAGCGGGCGTTGAGCAAATCGGAGACAAAACTGATTCCGAATTCAGCCTTGCCTGCCGCAACAAGTTGGGTTGTGCTGGTTTGCTTCATTTGCACCATGCGCACATCAAGACCCGCGCGCTTAAATGCACCTGAGGCTTTTGCAACGTAAAGACCAAGGTGATTCGTGTTTGGAGTCCAGTCGAGCGCGACGGTGATCTTGACAGGCTTGTCGGACGCCGGTTTGCCCTCCGCTTGAACGGGGACTATCAGGAAAGCAACTGCGAGCTTAATAAAATTACTTTTGAACATATGACGATGGCTTCCAAAAAATAAGTTTACGACTGACTGTGTTGACCAGCCACGTACAAAGCAGGCTGAAAAAAACGATGATCAGAACAACCGTCAAGACCCGATCTGTGCGATAAGCGGACTGGGCACGCGAAAGATAAACACCCAAGCCCGATTCGCTTCCGATGAGCTCTGCAAGAACCGCGCTGACAAAGGCGTAAGTCACAGAAATTCTCACGCCCTCCATGAAATCCGGCAACGCCGCCGGCGTGTAGAGTTTTATCAACGCCTGGCGTGGATTGAAACGAAGAATTGTAGCCAGAACCGAATATTCGCCGCGTGCCGAGTGAAGTCCGCTGAGCGTGAGCTGTGCGATTGGAAACGTACAAGTGAGCAAAATAAGCACAATTTTAGGGGCCGCACCGAGTCCGAGCCACAGCAGCAACAGCGGTGCGATGGTCAGATAGGGCACGGCCTGACTGACCACCAAGAAACGGTCGACGTAGGTTTCGAGCCGCCGGCTTTGAAAGGCAGCGAGGCTGATGAGCAACGCGACAATAATCGACGCGCTCAATCCGATGCTCCATTGTTTGAATGTTTCTTTAAAATGACTGGCAAGAATCGGCAGGTCCTGCACGAAAGTCGAGGCGACTGTCTGGGGTGCCGGCAGAATATAGTCTGGAATCTGCAGATATTTTACTGCCGCAGACCAGATTAAAATCACAATCGCCGTGTAAACAAGCCGTCTCAGAGTGGTCAGTAAAAGCTTTTTCAATGGCATGCTCCCTGAGTCTGCCGAACGTCAAAATTCCTGCCGGCAAAACTTCCCGTCCCGAGCCAATCACCTCTGAGAAACAATAGCGATGTCTGAATGATAGTTAAAGTGAGGCGGGGTCAAATATGAGAAAAGCTGTGAGCCTGAAAAGGCGCGCAAACATTTCAGCGTTTGTCGGCACGATGTTTATGTCTGTGTGTGCGTCGAACGCTCTCGCGATCGATTTCAAAATCGATCTTCCGCCAAAGAAGGGCGTTGCCACTCCGAATGATGAAGTTTTCTTTGATGAATCACTTTCTGTTTCTGAGCAACAGGCGGATTCGATTGTTCCCGAAACCACCGAACCCATGGCAGCACTTCCCAGTCCGGTTCCACCGAAAAATGTTCAACAGCGCTGGAACCCGACTCGTGTCGACGTTGCAGTGCCGCAGGCGGAGCCGATGAAGCCTGTCAATCCAGCATCGCAAGTGCAGCAGAAGTCAAACGCACCATTGGCAGGAGTCAGCCAGAGATCCTCGGCTGCTCCTGCTGTGCCCAGCTTCAGTACATTCCCGAACTTGGCCTGCCTGACGGAGAACGTTGCTTTTTGGAAGCGTGTTTATGCGGAGGTTGACGTCAACGAGGCGTTGATTCACGACCGTGACGATCTCGATAAGGTGTACGCGGTCGTCCGGCTTGGCGGAAACGAGAGCCAGCGGCAGACATCCATCCGCATGTTGCGCGATCACTACCGTGAGTCACTGAGAAGTCTGGCGGAAAAGCTGGACAACCCCAAGAGTTGGGATGCGACAGAAAGATCACTGTCAAAGCACTTTCGACCGTCCGAGCTGACCCGCAGCCGGCTGTTGCAGGCCAGTGCGAATTTGCGTTTGCAGCAGGGCCTCAAATCAAGATTCAACGCTGGGGTTCAGCGTTCGTTGCAATATCTTCCAACCATAAAATCTATTCTGCGCGACCAGAATCTGCCGCTCGAGATCGCCCTGCTTCCGCATGTTGAGAGCAGCTTCGTCAATCATGCAAAATCGAAGGTGGGTGCTGTGGGACTGTGGCAACTGATGCCGCAGACCATGCAATTGCTGATGGGCAAAAGTGCTGTGAACAGACGCACAGATCCCAATACGGCGACGTTTGCTGCCGCAAAATTGCTCAAACAGAATTTTGCTGCAACCGGCTCGTGGCCTCTGGCCCTGACAGCTTACAATCATGGGTTGGGCGGGGTTCTTCGCGCAGTCCGCTCGACCTCGAGCAACGATCTCTGCAAAATCATCGAGCGCTACAACTCTCCCTCGTTCCGCTTTGCTTCAAGCAACTTTTATGCGCAATTCCTTGCCGCGCGGCAGATATCCTTGCAGCGTTACGCCGAACTCTCTAAGAACCGCGAGGTGGGGCGGATTGTCGCGCCTTTGATTGCCAGCCGAGAAAAGGGCACCTTATGAAAGTTGCGTCTCCTGCAGCTTATCTTTTGAAGCGTAAATTGATTTTGCTCAACAAGCCGCCGGTCGATTTGACCACGACCGCGCTCGTGCGTGTGGTGCTTGAGTCGGAGGAAGACTCAAGTGTTCAATCCCTGATCGAGCGTGCCCGCAGCATTCACGGCGAGCCCAAGGCAAAGCAAATTTATGCGATGCCGGTCACCGATTCCGACGCGCCGCGCTTTCTTGTCGTGCTGCCCAAAGACCCCGCGCGCAAACTCGCCGGACAGCAGAGCGGTTCTGCGCACACGGCTACAGTGTGGGGAGCGCAGTTGACGGCCCTGCTGATGTCGACTCCCGCACTGGCGGAGTATCCGTCTGTGTTCGTAACGTTCTCTTCAGCACTCAGTGAGGCGCTTGAGGGAATCAGCCAAAAGTATTTCTTTGTTGGGCTGCTTGAACGTTCGCTCAATCTGAAAATTAAAGAATCGACTCATTTTGAAACCATCGAGCGCAAGCCGCTCAAATTGTGGTGTGATGGAATGAGTGAGGAGATGCGTGTCGCCGGTGAAAAACTCGCGGGCGCCATGCTGCTCACGCGCAGCCTTGTGAATATGCCTTCCAATATTCTTAATCCCGAATCTTTCGAGGTTTTTATCCGCGAACTCGTGCGCCGCGAGTGCGACGTCGAGGGTGACCCAAACCGTATCGCCGTTGAAGTTTTTCACAAAGAAAAGCTTCTCGCCGAGGGGTGCGGACTCATCACCGCTGTCGGGCAAGGAAGCGATATTCCACCGCGTTTGTTGCGTTTGACGTACTTTCCGCGCTTACAGGGAAGAAGCGCCAAGCATGTTGCAATCGTGGGCAAGGGCATCACCTTTGACTCAGGCGGACTCGACATCAAAGGGTCGAGTTTTATGCGCAACATGAAGAAGGACATGGGCGGATCTGCTGCTGCGCTGGGTGTATTTCTTGCTGTTGCACGGCTTGGTATTCCTGTGCGGATGAGCTGTTACCTTGCGCTTGCTGAAAATATGGTCTCCGGACGCAGCATGCGCCCGGGTGATGTCTACAAAGCCAAAAATGGCGTTACGGTTGAGATTGACAACACGGATGCTGAGGGCCGTTTGGTTCTTGCAGACGCACTCTGTTATGCGGTTGCAGAGAAACCCGACTGGGTAATCGACTTGGCGACTCTGACGGGTGCGGCGCGAACGGCTTTGGGGCCGAGCGTCGATGCTGTGTTTTGCACTGACAGCGAGGTCGAAAAACTGCTCGTCGAGAGCGGTCGTCTGCTCGGAGATTGGGTGTGGCCATTGCCATTTGTCGAAGACTACGAAACCTGGCTCGATTCCAATGTTGCCGATTGTACCAACTCGGCAACTTCCGGCCACGGCGGAGCCATAACAGCGGCCCAATTCCTCAAAAAGTTTGTCGGACAGTCCAATTGGACCCACATCGATACCTATATGTGGGCTGACAAACCGACCGATCTCACACAGGAACCCGGTGCCACTGCAAAATGTGTCCGGTTGATGACACATGCAATTGGACTTTGGGCGAATCAGGCGTGAATCTTCACAGTATGGAATGGTGAAGATTTTACCCGAGGTCTGTCATGAGCGGTGATTCGAGATGCGTCGGACAAATCAGTCACAGGTTGCGTGAGTGGATTCATGAAGTGAACAATGCCTTGTTCATTACAAAGGGATTCATTGAGGAAATTGAGGCGGACGCAAAGTCGCGCTCTTACCTCAAGCCGCATTTTGATCACGACAACTTTCTTGAGATGATCGAAACTGTCGTGCGCAGTGTGGATCGTCTTGATAGAAACGTTCAGAAACTGCGCAAGTACGCGAGAGAAGATCTCTTTGTTGAGAACGGCGTAGAGAGGCCGACGCGTCGCGGCGAGAACCTCAACGGCTGAATCAATTCATGCGCTATAAAGTCATCACAATAATCAAAAAAAAATGAACCGTCGGGCTGTTCGGCGCCCTTCGGTTCGGTCGTCCCTCGGTGGAGGGAAAGTGATTGGACTTTAATTGTGAGGATACTTTTTTAGGCTGGAGTTCAAAAGGAAGGTCGTAGCTTAAGGAAGGCGAAGACCGCATCCGAACGATGCCGACTTCGGGGAAGTCCTTTGCTTATGGATATTCCTGAGCAGGTCGTAGCATGGGGGGGTAGGGTCTGCAAGGAATTTTCTATGTGAAATTACTTGCTAACATTAACCGGTCAGCCAATTTTTTAATTCATTGGGAACAAGAGTCAGTCCAACATATCCGGAAGTGTGCTGGCGCCAACTGTGACTTCTCGGCTCGCTTTGACAATCACTCCAACGGCCGACTCGGGCGTCGCATCCACAATTCTTGCGACGGCAACTTTTTCGCGCCCAGCAATCTCATTGCCAAACCCGGTGATGCTTCCCATGGGCATGAAAAGTTCGACATCGTCTCCGACACTGAACGGGTTTCGGCCGTCAGGACCTTGCAAATAGACCGCGATTCCCGGGCCTGCCGTTTGGTGGGTACCGGATTCAGTCGCAACTACAAATGCGGGAGCTGAATTCGGCCGGCCGGCCGAATTCAGGTCAACAGGAACGTAAAGATTTTTATTTGCCGGCACGAGAATATCGCTCGGCGAAATGTGCGAGCCGCCGTCTTCGGCAACCATCACTACATAGCCGCTCGACGCCGTGCGCACCACACCGACCGTTCCAGTATGTGAATATAAGACCCCGTCCGGACGAACAGATGTGAGCCCCGAAAGCGAGGGAATCTCGCGCAGCACCAAAAACCGTTCTCCGGGACTGGGCGTGCGGTCGTCAAAGCGGGCAATCAGATTCTGCCCTTGACCGGCCAAAAGCGGTGAATTCGCGTTTGATACAATTTCTCCGACATCGCCGACGCTTGAGTAAGAAAAAAAACCCGGCAGGCGGAACAGAAAACCTGCATTGGCCATCGGTTCGCCGACCACGAGGACGTCTTGGTCTGGCGGCAGAGTTGAAGCGTCTATGATTTCACCGGTCGGGCCGGACCAGCGTTTGATGTCCATTTTAAACGTCTGCAGCGTGGCCAGGTCGACCTTGGGAGCTCCGAACGGATCAATTGCGTCTTGTACCAACAATTCCGGCGCGTTCGCAGCTGTGCTTGGATAAAACACCAAGCGGAGACCTGGTTCGATTTGGTCGGGGTCGGTCACGTCGGGATTGAGCACCCACAAACGCGGCCACCACATGGCATCGTCCAAGAGCTGATCTGAAATGTCCCAGAGGGTGTCCCCCGGTTGCACCGTATATTCGAGTGGGGCTTCGCCAGGGCGCAATGCCGGAATCGACTCGGCCATCTTGCGGACCAATTCTAGGCGCGCTTGTCTGAGTTCTTCACGTGTCGGTTTGCGCGGAGCCTCAACGGCAGGTGGCTCTTCGGGCGCGGCATCTGCAGGAACTGCATTAGGGTCAAGAGCTGTGTTTTGCGGTGGGGGCGGAGTGTCATCGACACCCGGCCCGGTTGCTGTGTTCGGTGGGGGAGGAACATCTTGACCTGAATTGCCGGGATTGGTCGGGTTCGCGCCATTGAGCGTGGGATTGGTGGTCGGATTGTTGC
>JBEDKY010000259.1:0-23648 GCA_041171905.1 Pseudomonadota bacterium | reverse complement strand
TCATCACTCTCTTCATTCAAAGAACGACGAAACTTGTTAGCGACGCATTTGTCGTGACACTGATCGGCTCTTCAACAGTCGTCGTCGAAAGACAGGATAACGGCCACCGAAACGAAATCCGGAGACTCGGATGTTTGGAAGATTCCTAGCCGGAAGGTACACAACGTCGCTGATAAAAACCCGTCACAAGAGCAACTGGTTTTAAGGTGTCGATAGAAGCCCGCGAGATTAGGGCCTGAGGAAAAAGGTCACAGCCTAGTTTATTAATGCACTGAAATAAAATAACTTTTTAAATATATAGATACATTGACTTGCACTCTAAAGGACTATTAAATAGTATCCGATACTATTTAGGAGAAGGGATGCAACGGCTATTCGTCACTTTGAAGAGCTTCTGGTCCGATTGGGTGCGGCTTGATCTCAACGACGACGACCTCTCAGATCTCGAAGACGAGCTTCTTGAAAGCCCTGAGGCCGGCAAGCTTCTTCGCGAAACGGGAGGAGTGCGAAAGGTCCGCTTCGCTCGAGGCGGAGTAGGGAAACGGGGTGGAGTCCGAGTTTTTTATCTCGATTTTTCTGAACTGAAGAAATTGTACTTTCTTGCTGTCATATCAAAAACAGAGAGTGCCAACCTCTCAAAAGCTGAACGCAATGAGCTGGCGGCACTTGTACGAGACCTGAAAGGAGCGACACAACATGAGCCTCTTCAAAAAACTCAAAGACGGCCTCGATGAGGCTCTCGAGTTTGAGCGTGGAAATGAAAGCGTGGCTGTGCGTGTGCGAGCGACGGCAAGGGAAATTGCCCCTATCGAGCAGTTTACTCCTCGCAAAATTCGTTTGTTGCGGGTGAGCCTCAAAATGAACCAACACGACTTCGCGAAGCTCTTGGGTGTCTCTAGTGAAACACTAGCGAAATGGGAGCAGGGCGTCAACGCTCCTGCGGGTAGTTCCTCGCGCCTGCTACAAATCCTCAAAAAAGACCCCAACCTCATTACCGAGCTTGGACTTGCATCAGGACTTTGAGCTCACCGGTCCAGACAAAAACTTGCCTGCCTGTGCGTGGAGTGGCTCGGAAAATTTGGACGGTTGGTGGAGCCTGTTGAGCTTGCTTGAATGATTTCAAGCAAACGTTCAAGGTCTTCTTCCCCGCAATACTTGATCCGAATTTCGCCGTTGCTCACTTCAACCCATGTTGAAAGTTTTTCCCTGAGTGTGTTTTGTGCAGACAATTCAGCCATGACTTCGCTCTGCAATTTGTGCGCAGGAGCATGCTTGGGTTCTTCTTTAAATTCAGTCTGACGCTTGCGCTGTTGTTCAATTGATCCGCCGGCTCTTCCTTTGGGATAGTTCAGAGCCTTTCGCGGGCGATGCGGTTTTCCCTTTTGAAGGTACCGAGCCACTTCTGCTCTGAGGTATTTCCAGTTCTCTTTTTCAAAATGTGCCTGTCTTGAGGCGAAGATATTCAGAAGGATTCGCGTTGTGAAAATGTCTTCGTACTGTCGAATGACGCTCTGGATTTCTTGGGGTATTGATGCAAGCCATCGGTATTTGCGTTGAGTCCTCTCGGATATCAATGGCCGGACGCCGGTTCGAGTGCCATGCACTGAAAGTTCTTTGGCGAGATCAAATGGATGTTTGTATCGACTCATCAGGCAATCTTCCTGAAATACGTTAATGTTGCAAAGAGCTTCCATGCGTTGGGCGGAATGTTTGTCATAGTGTTTCCATCAGCGGTTCAGGAGAAAGATTCTCTGCTTGAAGAAGTTCATACAAAACCTCGCGCTCACGTGGATCATTTGTGTTTCTTTTTGTGAGAGCAAGGTCGACAATGTTGACACATTGCTCTCCATTTTTCCATGTCGTTAACGCGGGCTGATTTCTCCAAATCTGCGCATAAAATCGGGATGGGATTGTGCGGCCGTCAACATGAGGGAGAGAATCGAATTCCTTTTGTGACAGTGCGATCTCGATCGGCTCATCTTCTGTCAGGCGCAATCGAGAAAGTCGCGAAAGTGCTTGATTGCCCGCATAGACAGGGTTTTGAGGCAGTTCATTGAGTCGAACTTTCCGCAGTATAGTCTCGGTTTGTACTTGAAGCAGTCGTCTCCAGAGTTCATCCCGTTCGAAAAAGGAGAAGCGTTTGTGCGGGCCGCCACTTGTTGACTCGCCGAAGCCGAGGTCAACAAGCTCAGCTAAAAGTCGCGTGTGACTTGCAGCAGAAAGCCCCGCTTGAGGGAGGAGCTTTTGAAGGAGCACCCTGAGCTCCATTGGTTTCCAAGATTGCTGCCACGGGGTGTCTGTGACGAGAAGGGCGCAGGTAAGGGCCTGCCGTCCTGTTGCTGATAGGCGAGTCGCGTTTTGGGCTCGCCATCGTTCCTGCCGAGCAGGTGCGTTCTTAAAAAGGAGGCCGAGCTCGGGAATGAAGAGTTTCCGCCCCGGAATGATGTGGGCGACGTCGTTGGCGACGAGCAGACCTGCGAGTTCTTTGTCTGCTTCCTTTATGGCGAAAACACGAGGTGCGGGCAGGCTCTTGAGTTCAGCGGCGAGGGCCAGAAGGTGCTGCGTCTTTGGAAGGCCAGAAACGACAATCAGAGTCCCTGGTGTGCCGAGGAATCGGAAGGCGAAGGCTTCCGCCGATGAAGCCGTTTGAAGGGAGAGACCAGCAGGCAGTGGACAGCTTCCTTCGAGGGCAACACTTCCTTTTCCGAAGGCCTCCTCGATGAACGTCATGCTCTCCTGCACGAGAGTTTTCATAAGCAGATTTGTTCCTTATTTCGTTTCCTCGTACTTTATATTTCACCTGTCTAAAATTTACAATACGAGATTATGAAACTTATTCTGGTTGGTGACAACATCGTTGTCCTTTGGGTCTTCCGGATTAGGTCAACATTACAGGTTTATTGGATAAAATGCCAGACGGAGCACCGAAAGTTCTTCTACCTGCCTTTTTTTCAGGGTCTGAAATGGTCAAAGTTTCGGATAATGGACGTTATCCGAAAGTGTGTTTCGTAAAGGTATTACATTACTCCGTGTTTACTGGTAAACTAGAAGTAGTGTATAGTTTACTGTAGTACTCATTCTTTCTCTCTTGGGCTTTGAGCGAGGCAAGCAGGTCTGGAGATTATCTTCCGAGACCCTGGCCAATTCTGGGGATGGGGAGGACAGGTTGGGAATCTGACCTTGTATCTTTTTTAAGGTACGTTACTTAATAAAGATACATATTGCGCCGATGAGGAGATGTTGCGTGCAAGTACTGGCCTACAAGGAGGAGGGAAAAAAGGACGCACTGGAGCAGTTTTTGGAGACCCTCAAGGACAAAAACGACATGCAGAAGGTCCGAAAGCTTATCCGCCTGCTCGAAATCATGGGCTACGACTTGGGTATGCCGGTGTCCAAACACCTTGGGGAAGGGCTTTTCGAGCTGAGGGATAGAGCGCGTGGTCTCCGTCTTTACTACTGCTTTCATGGACACACGGTCGCGGTATTGCTGCTGGGTGGGGACAAGTCATCTCAACAGGCCGACATCAAGAAAGCACGCACACGACGCAATAAACTGAAGAGTGGCGAGGTGAAGTTGTGAAAGGAAAAAATATCGAACTTGTTAAAGTGGATAATGCTTTTGACAAGTATTTAAGCCCTGAAGAAATTCAGGCGGCGGATGCGGAGGCAGAAGCTGAAGCGAAGGTTTTGTCGGCCATGTTGGAGGATGTTTCCAAGATGGTCGTTGAGCTGATGCAAAAGAAGAATCTGAGTTTCAGAGCATTTGCAAAGCAAAATGAACTCAGCCTTTCGATGGCAACCAAGATCATCAAGGGCAGTGGCAATATTACGCTCGCAACGTTGGCTAGTGTGGCATCCAAGAACGGGCTGACGGTGAAAATTGATTTTGAGAACGACAAAGGGTGAAATCAAAACGACCTGACAACTGTAACAGTCGAGAGGCAGCGGAAACATTATGGCAAAGAAATTTCCAATGAAGAAGAACCGTACTGCCAAGCTTCCAAGTGAAGTTCGTTTAGATGCCTCTGGGCGACTCAGCCTCGGAAAAGGACTCGGCGGACGCCTCTTTAAAGTTGTGACTGAGGGAGATGAAATCCGACTTATTCCGGCGCGTGTCTTTCCCGACGGTGAGGCGTGGTTTTTTGAAAATCAAGACAGGGTGAAAGCAATGGATCGCTCCCTGGCACAGGCGAATGCGGGCGCGCTGGAAGAGATGAGCGTCGCTGGGATTTTTGATTTGTGATGCCAGATCTGCTGTGCTGATGGGTCGATCATTTGGAACGAGGAAAGACATTGAACAAAAATGAAAATTTCAAAACGAAGAAATCATCTCGCGGGATGAGAACTTTGCAAGCTCACAGTGACTCGAATGCAATTATGCGAAATTTGCCGGAGAACTATCAGAATGTTCTAAAGAGACTTCGTGCTGATATTCAGACATCCCGGCTTAAGGCTCAATTGAGTGCGAATGCTGCTATGGTTTTGCTGTACTGGCGAATTGGCTCGGCGATTGCGGAGCAGCAGGAGGCTTTGGGATGGGGAGCCAAGGTGATCGATCGGTTGGCTGCTGACCTCTCGCGTGCGTTTCCTGATATGAGAGGATTTTCTCCGCGAAATCTCAAGTATATGAGGGCCTTTGCCCTTGCATGGCCAGACTCTCAGTTTGTGCAACGGGTCGTTGCACAAATTCCCTGGCGATCGAACTTAGCTCTTCTGGACAAAATTTCTGATCCTGCTGTTCGCACCTGGTACGCTGAAATGACTTTGCAAGAGGGTTGGTCTCAACCAGTTCTGGTTGTTCAAATCGAATCTGCACTCCATCTCAGGAAGGGACAACTATCCCATAATTTCGAACTAACTCTTCCTCCCGGTGAGTCTGATTTGGCGACGCAAGTTTTTAAAGATCCCTATATTTTCGATTTTCTTGGAACGACCGACATCCGTCGTGAGTTTGAATTAGAAAATGCTCTTATTGACCATATCCAAAAATTTCTGTTGGAGCTTGGAGCCGGATTTGCATTTGTTGGAAGACAAGTTTTACTCGAATTTGGCAATCAAGATTTTAGACTTGATCTCCTCTTTTATCATTTAAAACTTCGATGTTTTGTTGTTGTTGAGCTAAAAATTGGTCATCTTGAACCAAGTCACGTGAGTCAACTTGGATTTTATTTGAGTGTTGTCGATGATGTGATGCGTCACCCGAGTGACCGTCCGTCGATTGGACTTTTACTCGTTCGTGAAAAGAATCAATTAATTGCAGAATATTGTTTGCGAACTCAAAATCAGCCCATGGGCATTGCTGAATGGAAAACTGAACACGGCAAAGTCTTACCTTCCGAGCTTCAAAATTGTTTACCAAGTGTTGAACAAATTGAAAAGGAATTGTTGGTGGAATTGTCTCTCAATCCAAACGACGAGAGTGAAGATAAAGAGGTCAAACTTAAATGATGCAATCACGCGACACTGAAGTTATCAGCCTCCGGACATCATCTGATTTCAAAAATCGTCTCCGTGAATGGGCAGATGCTCGGGGCATTCCCATGACGAAGCTGCTTGAGGAAATGGGTGAGCTTTATGCTCGGGCCGAGGCTGGTGCCGAGCGGAAAATGTCGGCAGTTGAATTGCTCCTTCGTCCCCATTTTGCAGCTCTTGAACGCGAGATGGTTCGAGCGTTTGAGGAGGCCGAAGGGAAGGGGAATCTGTATCGCGAAGAGTCCGACTCGCTGCGTGTCGCGGTCGAAAGGTCTGAATCACGTTTCAAAGAAGAACGAGTTTCGTGGGAGCAGGAGCGCAAGGCTCTCGTCGAAAAGGCAGTGGTCTTGGACCGGATCATTCAAGAGGAGCGGGCAGCCCGAGAAGCCGCAGAACGTCATGCTCGCGAGGCAACCGATACAGCGCGGGCATTAACCGCTTCTCTTTCGGAGGCGCGGGCTCAGCTCGAGGAGCTTAGACGGCAGATTGTCGAATTGCCTGCGCTCAAAAAAGAACGCGATCACCTTGCAACCGAATGCCGGAACTTGGCCGTGGACAGGGAAAACAAAGAACTTACGCTTGCCCGCGTGCAGGAAGACCTTATTCGCGAAAAGGAGGCCGTGCGACGTGGAGACGATGCGCATCGTCGCGAAATTCAGGCGATGGAGCGTGAATTTGAGGCGCGGGTAGCAAAAGCGCAGCTCGATTTGGAACGCGTCCACATGCAAAAAATAAGTGACATGGAACGGCAGATTCAGAATCTCCAAGGTGAACTCGCTCGACGGACCGAAGGGTCTAAAACATGAACGGAGTGGTTCTCGTTCCAGAAATACTCGAGCGCGTGAACGCCGAGGCACTGCTCCCCAAAGAAACAGACCGCAGGTTGCAGGATTTGGTTGTTGCATGGCTACTCACTTGCGGTGGCGCGGAAACGCGCAAGGCCTATGGCTCAGACTTTCGTGAGTTTGGAACGTTTGTCGAAAAAATGTTTGGACGCATTTCGTGGGATGGGCTCACAGGCATGGGCGCCTCCGCTTACGTTGCGTGGCTCAAGGGGCGTCTGGAAAAGCGTGAGATAGCGCCTTCAACCGTTGCGCGTAAGATTGCGAGTGTGAGTGCATTCTTTGAATACTGTGTTGGTCAAAACGAACTCTCCCGCAATCCACTTGCAAAAGTGAAACGGCCGCGCGTGCCTAAGCAACCTAAAAGCGAAGTTTTGTCTGACGATGAGGTGTTCAAACTCAAAGAACTGATCTCTGCTGAACGCATTGCGGCAGAACAAGGAAAACTTCTCGCACCCATTCGAGCGGCACGATTCAACGAGGTTGTCTTCAATGTGATGCTGGGAACGGGCTGTAGAATTTCTGAATTGCTTGCGCTTCGCTTGTGTGATGTTGAAACACGCGGTGATCAGGGCCGACTTCATTTCAGAACCAAGGCTGCTGAGGATCATATTGTTCCCGTGCCGCGTGGACTTGTTGAATCGGTTATCGAATTTGCGCGCTTCGTTGGGATTCAGTCGGACACCGAGAATGTCTTCTTATTCAAAAATACGAAAGAGTCTGCGGAAAAAAGAATTGGACGCGAGCTCATTCGTTTATGCAAGGCTTCCGGAATCGAGAAGAATGTGACTCCTCATGTGCTTCGAGCTACGGTGGCAACATCCCTACACGAAAAAGGAGTGCCGATTGTTCACATCCAGCGGTTGTTGAACCATAACGATATTTCGACGACGGCGGTTTATATAAGAGTAATAAGCCCAATCTGCTAAAATGGACTTGGCACCTGATGATGTTTTTGTAGTTGATTCCATTGCCGTCCTCAATCACCGTGCAATCTGCTCGTATGCTTTGCATAAGTAATCAAACGTTTTGTTAAGCCCGATCTCTTCATCAGGAATCAAGACGTATCCCCATCTCTTCCCACCATTCACATCGTTGTATTCGGAGGCGTGGCAGCAATACTCCATAGCCGCTCGTCTCTTTTCCAGTGTGTCAGCTGCAGCTAATTCTGTCTTGGCTTTGATCTCTACCATCCAAATGTGATTGCTTGTTTCGACAACAAAGTCCGGTTCATAATTCTTGGTTTGGTGATCCCAATAGATCCGGAATTGGCGAGGAGCTGGACGCAGCCACTTCATGATATCCTTTTCACCGTCACTTTCGAGCAGCTGAGCAAACCTTTGTTCGCCAAATGAATCGAACTTGTATGCGCGGTGGCACGCCTTCTTGAATCCAGTGAACAACGTTTTCTTTAGTTCGGAGATGGATTTAACCGTAGTCTTGATATCCTTCGGCTCGGCATTTTTCAACGTTGAAAAATTGTGCGGTTCTATCGCAGTAAACGGCTTAACCTGTGGTGTTTCGTACTCGCTGGCTTCACAGAAGAAGTGTGGTTTCATCTGATCGAAAATTTGTGTGGCCAACTGATCTCTCTGTGTGAGTACGACGTTTGTAACGTCGCCTTCCTTGGTGTGCAGTGTCTTCAGGTATTCGATCATTTCTTTGGCGAGCGAGAACAGTAGTTCGCAGTCTCTTTCATAGTCGACTTCGTCGTGATCTAATAGTTTGGCGACAATCAGATTCTCATTGCTGTCTTTCAGCGACCGCGAATCAATCACGCCAATCACGGAATCCTTTTGCTCCTGAAGTGTCTTGACTATAATTTCGTCATGAATAGGATTGAATCGTGGGAGCCCTTTCGTAACTAACTTGAAGGGTCTAAACCCTGCGCGGATAGAATTTTCTTTGGGCTGAATTACGATTCTTGGGATTGCAATTGCGCCACTGATAACCTCAGGCAAGAAATTTTTGACGATGGACTTTGCTAATTTCTTTAGTGCGGATTCATCAACTAGGGCACTTGATGCCGATGTGTTGGCCCGCACGATCTCTTCGATGCTGACGAGTGTATCTGCACTATCGGTTTTGGTGGGATCAATATTCAGAGCATCTGCGTTATCGCTGCGTAGTTGAGCTAGAATTGCACGTTTGACCTTAGCCTCAAGTATGGCTGCATTTCGCTGTTCTACGTCCTCCTGTTTTTCTGCGGCTTGCTCACTTTCTTCAATTCTCTTTTCGACTTCAGTCGCGATTGTGACTACTTCTTGATTCGCGGAATATTCAGAATCTTCCACGTCAACAATTGTCTGTTTTAAGATGATCGAATTTTCTTCTTGGGAGGCTTTGATCAAATCATCGAAGCGGTCGTGGGCAATCACTGTCAGCTTATCTACGTTTTCGTCGCCAGTCTTTTCTCCATACGGAAGGCGAAGGCCTCGCCCCAAAGTTTGCTCGGTCAAAATATCTGCTGCAAATGCACGAAGAGGGACAAGAGTGTACAAATTGGTTACGTCCCAACCTTCCTTTAGCATGTTGACATGAATTACGATTTCAACGGGGTTCTCTGGTCGCTCAAGTGACAAGAGGAGTTCAATGTTCTCGTCCTTTTCTTCTCCTTTTAGATTGGAGTGAACCGTAATGACGTTGTTGGTGTATCGACTTTCAAAGAAAGACGGACTTTTTATGTAATCTTCAATCTCTTTTGCGTGCGTAGTATCTTTTGCGACTACCAAAATAAAGGGTTTTACAATATCTCGATGGTTGTTGCGGGCGTAGCTTATTAGATGCGTCTTAGTGTTCTCGTGAACGCGTACTGCATCTTCTAGCTTGAGCCGATCTAGCTCGGCATCATCCAACTGCTTTAACTTAGCTTGGTCAAAATTCCGACGAGTTGCCACAGCTGGATCTTTTACAAAACCATCTTTTATGGCTTGAGCAAGCGAGTATTGATAAACGACATTCTGAAAAGGAATTGACTTTGCCCCCTGTCTTGTTTTCGGCGTTGCAGTTAGCTCAATTCCCATGAGAGGCTTCAGTTCGTTAATAACAGTCATTCCGCGTTCGGCTCTATATTGGTGAGCTTCATCCATCAGCAATACCAGTTGGTCTATGTTGCGAAGATATTCAAAGTATGACTCTCCAAGATATTCACTGAGACGTTTGATTTTTGGAGCATTTCCGCTTCGAGTTTCAGCGTTGATTTTTGAAATATTAAATATGTTAATTGATACTTCATCTTCGAAAAGTGAGCTATAAGTCTTTGCCTGAGAAACTTTTCGTTGCGTGCTCACATTGGCATAGTTATCGCCGGTAATAATTTTGGGGCACAGGTGAACGAATTCTCCGATACCCCGAAAAACATACTTCGGGTTGGACGAGTTGCTGAAATCCTCTATAAGTTTGTTGTAGATGGTCAGATTTGGCGCTAAAATCAAATAGTCATTAATCTTGTGCTCCAAAAATAAGTATGCAATGAAGGCTCCCATAAGTCGGGTTTTGCCAACGCCTGTGGCCAACGCGAATGCAAACGAGGGAAAGTCGCGCTCAAAAGCACTGAAATCTTGAATTTTTAATGAAGACGCCTTTTCAAATTTCCTCTGCGCATCTTCTTTCGGATCCACTCCGATTGTTTTTACGATCCTTGCAAGGAGTTCTAGGCTCTCCTTTTGAGGTTTTCTTAGACTCAATCGTTGCGCAACATGGGTTGTTCTCTCATTCATTTTTGAGAACCTCCGACTCACGAGAAAATAGAGTGGCCAAAGATGACTCGCTGATATTGAGACTGTAGTCTTCACGGCCAAATTCACATCGGCCAAGAAGCATGTGTGGAATCTTCTTGAGCGTGATATTAGGATATTTTGTTCTTGTGACTTTGAAAGCCTTGGCGCAAATCAGAAGAGATTCATTGGGCTTTAGTTGGGATGCGATCTTTTCTAGGCGCTCTGCGGTCAGAAATTCAGTGGTGACGAAGATAAAATCTTTTTCGGATGAGTACCCTTGCTTCCAATACAACTTTGGATCGGGCCAGAACTTGAATCCCTCGTGTTTGCAGACAGCTTGAGCTAACTGAAGGGAGTTATACTTCGGACTGATGACCCAGTTGCCGTGCGAGTCTTTCGTCAAAAGTGATGGGGCAAGGGTTTTGAAATGGAACCCCCCACCGCCTTGCCAATTTGTGACAGCGGTTATCCCTCCGCTATCTTTCCCTTCAATAACCTTCGTCATCCTTGGCACAATATGAGATTCTGCGTGCGCCCCGATCTCAACCATAATCCATTTCCGCCCCATTTTATGGGCCACAGCCCCAGTCGTACCGGAGCCAGCAAATGAATCAATTACCCAATCACCAGGCTCAGTACTAAGACGGAGAATCCGCTCAATAAGCCGTTCCGGCTTTGGCGTGGAGAATAGCTGATCTTGTTCAGGCAATAGTTTTGCATTTTCCGCCTTAGCCTCCTGATTATGACCAACTTCCGACGCTAGCCACAACGTTGATGGAACTATGCCCTCATTCCCCTCCTTTAAGAAGCGTTTCAAACGAGGTTGATTCCGGCCGTCTTTCCCCCACCATATAAGTCCATTCAAGTTCAATTCTCTGATTGTATCCTCTGAATATCCCCAGCAGCGGCCCTTCGGGGGTAGGATATTGTCGCCATGAGGACTAACAATGGGGAATAGTCCGGAGCTTTTTCCTGTCTGAGCAAATTGTTTACCTCTTTGACCTGAAGTCAGGCTGACATGGAGGGGGCTCGAGGTCCAAGGACCCCGTTTATCGTTATCTGGATTGGCATAGTCGTCCAGATTTCTCTCGGTTCGTGGAATTCGACCCATCTTGAAAACAGAGATGTCTTTTGCATAGCTCAGAATCATGTCAGTTGCTGATGAAAATGCAGTAGCGTTATTGTGGATACTCGTAGTTTTCTGCCAAGTAACAGTCCCCAAAAAGTTATGTCTGCCGAAAATTTCGTCGCACAGCACTTTTAAGTAGTGCCCCTCGGCATCATCAATAGTTATCCAAATTGATCCTTTAGGAGATAGGAGTCGATAAATAATTTTCAGTCTGTCTCTCATTAAGGAGAGCCAAGTGGAATGTTCGAGACCATCGTCATAATGTGAAAATGCAGATCCGGTGTTGTATGGTGGGTCGATGCAAGCGCAAGTGATAGAATTCGAGAAATCTTGCTCCAGCGCTTTGAGAGCAAGCAAGTTATCACCTTTTATCAAAATGTTTTCAGACTTCGAGTCTCCGACACTGAACTCATTTACGAGGATTCGCGGCTCAAGTTTTGGCTCGTCATCCTTACCAATCCAGTCCAGTTCTAATCTTTGCTTGTACACTCCGCCTCCCTATTTCACAGTCCACTTCACCATGAAGATTTCTTCAACCTGAACCTTCGGATCAAGGTTCGCCTCAATTTTTGCGAGCAGTTGATCTTTCTCGCGTTCAATCTGATCCTGCGCCTCAAAAATCTGCTGCCGCTTCTCGTTTCTTTTGGACTCAAGAACTTTGACCCTTTTTTGTAAGGCAACTTTTTCTTCGAGAATCTGCGCCTTTTGCCCTTCGGTTTTTGCCTCACGAATATCACGATCAATACTCTTAAGCTCAAGCTCTAAGCTTAGTTTGATGTCGTCTGCCCAATTGTCTAGGCGGTTGATTTCGGCTACAAATAATTCTTGATTCTTTCTGCGGATAGAGGCGACTGTTTCACTACTGCGCCTATTTATTTCCGCGCTCAGCTCTTCAAAATCTTTTGTGTCTATTTTAGCTGGCTCGATTTTAGCTGAGAAGCGAAACAGCTTTTCAACTATTTCTGAGTCAATTGCATTTCCAGCTGAATCCATGCCGACTAGAAGAATTTGTTCTTCAGTAGAAAGCGATTGAGAGTGCATGCGTCCAACCAAAATCACCCCCGATTTTCCTGCAAGATTGTAAACTTGTGCGACCTTAGTGGTTCGCGATTTTAAATCGAAGTTGAGTCCGACCGTTGGAGTCGGTTGGGAAATTGCGTTTTTGAGGACTGCCTCTCCTAGGCCGGTGTGGGTTCTAATTGGAATGGCATTTTTGCCTCGGCTTCCCAGTAGGTAGCTGCCAGAAGGGAAATCGAACAATGGCTTCTTGAGCTCAAACGTCAAACCATCGGATGACCACTCGATTGAATTGCCAGCTACACTTTGGAGGACGCATTTTAGTTTTTGCCCAAGATCGGTGAGAGCGGCATTTGTTTGGTCGAGCGTTATTTTTAGCTTCGATTGAACTGCCTCATCAAAGGTTTCGAGAACGGTCTTGCGAGTTGATTCAAGGCGACGATCAATCTCAGGACCGACATTGGAACGGAGTTCGTCGAAAGCCATTTTGATCTCTGTTTCAGAACGGCACGAGAGATAGATTTTCAGGATCTCTTGCTCAAAGTCTTGCCCAGATTCAATAGCACCGAGAACTTCGTCGCTTGCTCCGAACGCGCCTTTGAAGAGATTAAACTTCTCTTGAAGCAGCTCAAGGACACGAACGTCCGCGCTGTTCTTTGTGTTCACAAAATTAACAACAATTACATCGAGTTTTTGGCCGTAGCGGTGACAGCGTCCTATACGCTGTTCAATTCTTTGCGGGTTCCATGGTAAATCGTAGTTGAGAATTAGGTTGCTGAACTGAAGGTTTAATCCTTCTGCTCCAGCTTCAGTTGTTAAAAAGATTTTTTTGTTGGCCTTGAAAGATTCGACGATCCTTTTGCGTTCCTCAACGTCACCAGAATCACCGTTGAATATGGCAACATTCTCCTTTAGGTTTATGCCACAATCGTTGAGAACACGGAGAACATAGGATTGTGTAGTGCGAAACTCTGTAAAGATTACAGCCTTCTCTGGCCAGCCCTCCGATCTGGCTTTTTCAAATTGCTTCTCTAATGCCAATTTGAGTGCGTCGGCTTTTTTGTTTTCAGTGATCTTTCTGCTCAGTTCGATGAAACCAAGGATAGTTTGCGCTTCTTCTTTTATATCATCCGCGTTGAAGAGGATTTCGTTGCTCGGCTCTTCTTCGACCTTCTGAGAGTTCATCTCTTCTTGGATTGTGTCATTTTCGGCGGCGTAGGTTTCGTTGATTTCTCGTTCTTCATCTGTAAATTCAAATTGGTCGCTTAGTTTGCTAAGGTAGGCTTCTCGCAACCCGTCGTATGTTTTTGGAGCGATCCGAGCGTAGAGTTTATCTTCAAATCGTCTAAGCTCTTCTGATCTTCGACCATCTGACAGAAACAGCTTTTCTCGAATGTTTTCGAGAAGGATATCAAACAGGGCGTGGTCATTCATCTGCACCGCAGCAAGAACAAGCCTTTTATAGAGATTGAGAAGACTATTTTTGATAGCGAACGTCGAGCTTGCGAGAAGTTTAAGATAAATGAGCTTCAATAATGGCATCGATGATGCTGGAATAGAGATTAGCCTGTCACGGCGTAGAAAGTCTTCAAAACCAATACGAAGCGACTCCTCTTCTTCCGTTGGAGTGTATGTGAACGTAACAGAATTCCTGTCTGTGTATTGAATGTATTCGCGTACATTTTTGCGCAGCTCGCGATGAAAAACGCGAGAAATGCGCTGCTTTAGCTCTATGAGTCGTTCGGCACGAATCTCTTCGGATACGTTAGAAAACTTGTTCTGAAAACTCTCTGACGTACCAAGAATTCGTTCGTCAATAAAACTGACGAGTCCGAACAGTTCCATTAGATTGTTCTGCATCGGTGTTGCTGTCAGCAGAAGCTTCTTGAAATCTGCTAGTGCATCGCGCACAGCTTTAGCGCGTTTTGCTTGGGATTTTTCTTTGCGCCAGACGTTTCGAAGTTTGTGGGCTTCGTCGATAACAACCAAATCCCATTTTGCTCGTTTGATGTCGTCCCTATTTGAGTCAACGAAATGTTCATTGGTAATAATGATTTTGGTCGAATCTTGTAATGGATTTTCTCCAGATTTAATGCTGCGACGATAGCTGTCTCCGTTGAGGACTGATGAATGCAAACCGAATAGTCTCTCTAGTTCGTCCTTCCATTGGTGACGAAGTGATTTTGGAGCAATAATCAGAATCGAGCGTTTGCCTTCAGCCCAAAGTTGACTAACCACTAGGCCAGCTTCGATAGTCTTCCCAAGACCAACTTCATCGGCCAAGATGCAGCCTTTAGACAAAGGATTTTTAAGTGCAAAAAGAGCTGCTGTTACTTGATGAGGATTCAAATCGATGCATGCATCATTAAGCGCGCGCGAAATTCGATCTGGGGCATCTGAGCCACTTTGTGCTAGAATTTGGTGCGCAAACAATTTTGCATGGTAAGCAGTGTTCACTCTGATTTGCCCATGCCTTTCTTCTGAATTGCCGAATCGTTGTATTCTATAGGTAGTTCCGACGCTTCACTTTTTTGGACCCAATGAATAACTTCAGCAGCCTTAAACTTCAAAAATCTTAGCCCCTTATGGTCAGGGATTATGCCTCGTCCCAACCAGTGGTAGACAGTTTCTTTCGATATTCGTGGATGTTTTGCAATTTCGTCGGCGGAAAGCCATTTCGTTGTAATTGTCACACGTTACCTCTGATGTAGCAGGAATGGTAACCCATCACAAATTGTGAGGAAAGTTGCTGTAACTGGATCTTTGAGTTCATTTTGGCAGACTTTGGATATCTCTTCAAATTAGATAATTCTTCATGATTGAGAGGAGCTATTGTTCTGATTTTCGTTTTTCCCAACTTTCAACTTCGACGTTTTTGGTAATGGCTCTGATATAAAGTATTTCAGTTGTATGATAACTCGACTCACGGCGAACGGAGGAACATTGAAGGCATACGAAGAAGACCTTGGACACATTCATTCAGTCATTGTTCATCCAAATCGAGCTTCAACCCTGCCCTCTAAACGGCTTATCTACATCCCCGGCATGTCAGGAACGGCAGATCAAAGTGTTGAGCTTTTAGAAGGCCTGGATGGCGTCGAGAGCTTTGCGATGTCGCTGCGCGGTCGAGGCAAGAGCAAGGCGCCCGATTCAAATTTTACTTTTGATGCCCACGTGGCTGATGTTCGGATGTTTTTGCGGCGCATTGGCACACCGGGGTATTTCCTTCACTCGTACTCGGTTTCGACGGCCTTTGTTTTAGGTGCGTTGGCTTCGGGCGACTGTCCAAAGCCTGCTGGTCTGATTGTCGGCGACTACCCCGCCCGTTATTCCAAGCTCTCAGCAGGTTGGGCTGCTTGGTTTTCAACTCTGACTGCCGGCGGCAGGCCTACGCTTGAGAGCATTACGTTGCAGGATATGGAGGCCATTGAGCGGGACTCCGAAGACAAAGACCTTTCGAGTGTCCTGAAGGGTTTCGATTTTCCAGTACTCATCATGAAGGCAAATGGCGCTGCTCCGGCACCATCTCCCATAACCGCAGCCGACCTCGATGTGTATCGTCGGGAGCTCAAGAACTGCAGGGTCGTTGAGTTTGAATCGGATCATTTTTTTCGCGATCGCGAGAGGGAGAAATATGTGCAGACTCTCTTGGATTTTATGCGTTAGTTTGGGTTTGCAATCTGGACTCTCGTTTGCCGCAACAAAAAGGATTTTGGTTGTTGAGAACCTCAAGACAGGAAATCCCTATCTATCTGTTCAAATCAAAGAAATGTACGAAAATGCGATCAAAATCGCACAGGCTGAATTTCAAGAATCCTATAAGAAGGGCGCGCCTGAGGTCGAACTGGATGTTCGATTAGAGACTTCTGGCGATGTTGGCGGAGCGATAAAGAAAGCTTTGTCAGAGGATGTTGTTGCAATTGTTGGCCTTGCCTTCACTGGAGATGCTGGAATTGCAACTCGATTTGCGGAAGAAAATAAAGTCGCATTTATTGCGCCTGCAGCTTCATTCGATGAGCTCTTTGAAGGGAAGTATTCGCGCTCAATGGGCATATCAATGAGCAGCGTTGTTCAAAGCATAAGTCATGTGTTGCCGTCGCAGGGCAAAGCAAAAGGTATTTCTCTTGTGACTGCCGGTGATAGCGTTTACGATCAACTCTATGCAAAACAGATTTCTTCTTCTAAGAATATTGTGGTTTCGGATGTTCGTTCGTTTGCACAATTTGAATTTCCGGCAGGAAAAGCATTCAGTGATTTGAATGAAACGGCGGTGCTGACAAGTTACGGTCATGCCTCTGTCGACACGGTCTTGAAGTCGACTCAAGTGAAAAGCAAACTAAGCTCTCATTATATCGCCACATCCCAGTGGGGGTATGCTGCCCAGTTCCTCGAAAAGGTGCTCAAGGGTTTCAAGGGACGAATCTCGGTGATAACGGACTTCTTTCCGTTGTATCAGATGCCCGAGAAAGCTTTCAGCGGTGACAATCGACCAGCAAAGCTATTAAAAGGATCAGTCGATGCGTCAAGACGATTTCGGGATACACACGTCCGGATGTTCAAGAAAGAGCCTTTTGAGTTCTGTTATGCCATTTATGATTCGCTGATGTTTGCTTTGAGTGTTGGTAAAGATTCATCAGTTCGCAATAAAAAAGACTTTGCTGAGAAGATGCTGCAAAATCGTGAATGGCTTGGTGCGAGCGGCCCTACGGTGATTCAGAATGGTAAATTCATGCCAGTCTCTTACGTGCTGGAATGGAAAAACGATAGATTTGAAATGAAGGAGTTCTCTTTTGATGGCGCGTTCTGGAAAGTCAATCTCTGATCTGATCAGGGCACTCTTCTTTTACGCCGTCATCGCTGGCATTGGCGTTTTTATCTGCATTTCTGCAATCATTATGGCTTTCGATACAAAGCTTTCCACGAATGCTCGGATCGTTGAAATGAACCAGACTCTAAATCAATCATTTCCGATGCTCATAGATGCCTATCGCTTCAATGAGCAGGATGCGCTCTCGTTCATCAAGGAGAGAATGAGTCAGGCCGTGGGTGGTTCTGGTGTTCGCATCGACGATAACTTTGTAAACGCATGTCCCGTTCAGTTAAATACTTATGGTGAATGGAGTGTTTGCTGGGGTGTGACTGACGTGACAGTCTCTCGACTTATCACCAACCAAGCTCATCTTGTTTATCAAATGTCTCCCATCTATCTGACAGGGCCATTGTACCGAGTGGGATTTGCTTTGCTGGGCGTCTTGATAGTCTTTATTTACTGCCTTCTCTTCGCAGCCTTCCGTTCAATCTGGAAACAGATCATTGGCCCGATTCGTGCTTTTCATACATCAATGGTCGAACAAGCTGATTTTCCGCCAGAGACGAAGAATGATCTTCGTGAAATTCAAAGTCTGAAAACGGCATTGATAGCCGCCAGACGTGCCGCTCAAAATGAGGCCGTGGTAAGAACAATTTCGATGGTTTTTCACGATGTGGTCAAACCCTTTGCAGTGCTGAAGGGAAGTCTGAGCGCGCTCGGCAACGCGAAGTCGTTTTCAGAGTTTCAACGCGAGTATCCGCGTGTGGTCTCGCAAGTCACGCGGGCGACACGAAAGGCGGAAGTGTTGATGCAGGAAATTTCCGACTATAGCTCAACATTGAAGTTGGAAATGCGACCCTGTTCACTGGATGCTGTTGTTCGTGAATCATTGGGAGAGGCTTCTGATTTTTTCAATAGTCAGAGCTTCCCTGTCGAAATTGAGTATCGCCACCAACATAAAATACTGTGCGATGAATTTCGCTTGCAGCGTGTTTTATCGAATATCATCGTCAACGCTTGTCAGGCGACGCGCTTTAACGGACGCTTGTGGGTTCGCAGCCGTGAGGTAGATTTACGCGTTTACATTGTGATTGGTAATTCGGGAAGTCATGTTCCAGCGGCTTCGCTGCAGAAGCTTTTCCAGTATCGCTTTACCGAGGGAAAGACGCGTGGGACAGGACTTGGTCTGGCCATTGCAAAACATATTGTTGAGGCTCATGGAGGCAAAATTGCGGTCAACAATTCACCTTTGGCGAATCAGGTCGAGTTTGAGTTTGATGTGAATGCTTCACCTGAGAATGATGTCGAAGGTCTGAAGTGGTCTGGTGATTTGAATGAATTTGGCAGTCAGATGAAAGCTGTCTCAGGTCCTGTGAATGAAATTCAAACGCAGATAGATTCATCTGATGAAATCAATAAGTCGGCCGTTTTATCGGAGTCATCAATTCGTTTGCTCGTCATCGATGATGAATCCGCTGATCGGGAACATGTTAAGCGCAGCTTAGGTGTATACGGTGGCGTGGGTCCGTTCCAGATCGCTGAATGCGAGAATCCATTATTGCTCGAGGATAAAACGATCATCTGGGCACACATTTTTGTCGTCGATCTCGACCTTGGTGTTGCTGATGTGGATGGGTTCGACGTTGTGAAACGTATCAAAGAGCTCCGTGGTGACAGGTCCCGTATCTTTGTTTGTTCAAACAGAACAGATACTGCGAGTGTTTCGCGTGCAATAAGCTTGGGCGCGACCGCATTTTTGCCCAAGCCGTTTTCTTTCGAGGCGTTCATGAAACAGAGTTTGGGTGTCTGAAATTGGTTGATGAGGTCTTCCAAGTTCAATCGTGAACAATCGTCTTGACGCCTGAAAAGTCATTTTTTCCGGCAGTTATTTTTTGAGTGTTGGAAAAATCGACACTGCTTTTGGGAGGGTTTTTCATTGGCAAAGAGAGTGGTCTTGGGCATTTTGGAGGACATGGAATACCTCTATTTTCCGTGGGAAATCGCCAGCCAAGCGACTCACAGGCCATCTGTGACCTTATGGTTTGGAACCTTTGAGGAATGTTTCGCAAAATTGTCCATGGTCGATATTCTCGTTGCAGATTGGGAGTTGACCGATCCAGTCTTGCAGACGTCGAAATATCTTTTTGATTTTATTCCTGAGATCCGCAAGCAGTTTAGGGGCCCGATAGTTCTTTATTCGGTGAATAAACCCCCACCCGAAATTGCCCACGAGTTTGCGTTGGTGCTGAGTAACCCTACGAAAAGCCCACCCGATCTTGATTGGCTTATGGATTCTGTTTTGCCTGCCACTTCAAAAGGATAGACAAAGACGACAAGACGATTTTCTCTTTGATCTGAGCAATCTGAGTTTGTGCTTCTAAGAGCATATTCAGGTCTTTTCTTGGATATTTCATGATTGTTTCAGACCAGGCTCTGCGGAGGCTCTGGTCGGTGTGTCGCAGGGCGTCCAACAATTCGGTCTCCCAGCGTCTCAAGGACTTGTTGTTGGCTTGGTTTTGCTTTGACCCTGAGAGCAAGTAATTCGTGAACTCGGCTACGTCCAGATTTTCCAAATCTGCAAATTGCTTCAAGGTTTCTATTGCAGTGATGACGCGGTTGTCTTCGCTAAATTGGCGCTCAAAGGCTCTGAATGCGCTGAGCGAGTAACCCATTTCTGATGCGAGTTGGCTTTGGGTTTTATTTGCACTTGAGCGATAACGGACGAGGTAATGATGAAGCTTGTTTTGAATCGCCTCTTTCGTTTCATCTGATAATTTTTGGTCTCGCACGGATCCTCCGAATGTCGGAAAAAGTGACACATGAAGGTTGAGTGTCGGTTAAGCCGATACGCTCATGTATTGACCATATAGGCTTCTATTTCCTACATCAAGTCTCATGTGTGCATTTCGATGCGTCAGTTTTTCTGATTGCTGATGCGCTCATCAACAACGGAAAGGAGAGTTGACTATGGTTGATTTAAGATTCATTGAGGCTCACCCCTACGCCACTGATGTTTTCGAGTGGCTCAGTGAACGCCGTCGATTCTCAAATATTCGTCATCCCTTTCGAAAGTTTGAATTTGAAAATCGCATTCTGAAGGATTTTTGCACGTCAATTGCTCGGTCTGGATTGCCCTGTACCAGTGAAGCGTTGAGCACTACGCGTGAGCGAGGTGTCCCTTCGACTGAGGAGATGCTGACTCGACCTGAGCACTTGCTTGGATATGTTCAGTCTCTCGTTCGTAGTCACGAAGGAACTGGGCAACTCAAAGTCGAGATTAAAAAAGCATGGCTGACCCCAGAGGATAAACAGAAGTTCAACGAAAAATTCAAAGCATTGCTCGATGAGTTTGAAAGATCGACATCCAAGTTTGGAGAGCCGGTCTCGATTCTTAGCATAGTGACCAATGGTTAACGACTAAAAGCCCAACACAAGCTCACAGTTTTGGAGTGTAAAATGAAGCGCTTTTTAAGCGTCTTGGCATTACCATGCCTTTTTTCCGCAGTCGCGTGTCTCCTCGTTGCGAGTTCGAACTCTGCTTTGGGAATTGCGACAGCACCCTTCAATGCATGCACGTTTTCGTCTCCGGCTTTTGCAGTTCAGAGTTTTGCAGGTGGGACGCCATTTGCAGGCTGTGCCAGTTGGTCAGTTGTTCGCGGTCGTTCGGGTTGCACAAAAGTAAAGGGAATTTGTCCGCTGTGTGTGACCTACCCCGGCGATCACCTGCAAATGTGGCTGCCTGAGTTCTTTATTGAGGTGACGACCTCGCCGGGTGAGAGTGTCTTTACGGTTGCAGCCGATGGGCGACTGCTCAAGACACATTTGGAGCTTGCAAATAAATATTGGAAGGCATCGGTTGTTGCGCCGGTGCAGACACTTTCACGCGCGCAGCCGGATGCTGTCAGCAACTCCATGTTTTGGCATGCACGCATTCTGGTGATGCCATACGCGAATTTGATGGGAAGTTTTACTCCCCTACCCGGAATCACAGGAACCGAGGTGCCCACCTGTTTTGCTGCTCTCTCTGAGTTTATTCCCAGACAATGGAACGACAATTTGGTTGATGCACCCTACGCGTTTGCGTGGTCGCCGATTGGTTCTGCGCTCTGCAACAGTCCTCAGGGCGCAGCTCTTACGGGAGGCATCGAGGCTGTCAAAGGCGCCGTTTCCGACGTTGGCTTGGGCAAGGCATTTCAAGCCATGCCGGGTGAGGTCTGCGCGCAGCCTGTGGGCTACACAGAGGCGAGCCTGAAGACCCTGCGGCCCACGTCCGATGCACTTGCCCCCCTCACCATGGGACCACAGGAAATATCCTCAAAGCTCTGCATGGGGTCATGGGGGAATCTTCTTCCCCGCTCTGGATGGAGTGTCACGGGAGACCCGTTGCTTTCGGCAATGCAAGCAGCTTATCGCTTCACGTCCGCTGCGGCTGATTTTAATCTCAACGACAATTGGAAGCTGAGGCCTGATGACAAGTGGCAGATCGTTTTTCCGCAGTCATCCCCTGGCACATGTTTTAAACCTGGAGCTCCCTTTCCGTTGGCCGCTCCAGCACCAATGGAGAACATCGCTCAGCGGACTTTGCATGAGTTAAATCCGCTCTCTGAGCGCAAGGGAACCTACGTTATTGCGATTTGGCGCAGACGTGAAACCTGCGAAGAGCCTTTCGAGACTTTCGGCGGTTGGAGCGCTGCTCATCAACTTCACCTAAAGAAAAATGCAGCCATCTGCGGAGCACTCCATACGCAAGGGGGTGAGTGGTGAAAAGCACTCATGTCTTTGCAGAGGCCTTTGGCTACTACCTGACGAAAGCCAAAGAACTGAAGGTTTCAGATATTCATTTTTCTCCGCGCCCAACCGGAGGAGAAGTTCGCTTTCGAATTTCAGGTCATCTGCAAACGTTCCGCAGAATTGAAGACAATCTCGAATGGGATGATTTGCTCAAAGAGGTCAAAAGACGCTCGGGGCTCGTATTTCAAAAAGGGTTTGCACAAGACAGTCGATTTTCGGAATCGGCCACAGCATCTGATTACCGCGTGAGCCTTGTTCCAGTGCAGATGGGATCACGTGAATCCGAACAGATTGTGATTCGAATACTGCCTCGAGAGACTCAATTTTCGCTCGCACATTTGGGGTTACCTGACGAAGCTGTCCACGCACTCTCGTTTGCGCTGGCTGCCAATCAAGGATTGATCGTTGTGACTGGCCCCACAGGGAGCGGGAAGACGGTCACTCTGATGAGTGCTCTGTGTGCCATCGACCGTGACCGCTATTCGGTCATCACGCTTGAAGATCCAGTTGAGTATTGTCTTCCCAAAATCACCCAAGTTCAGGTCTCTGAAAAACTGACGTTTGCGCAAGGTCTGCGTGCTTTTCTCAGACAAGACCCTGATTACATTTTAGTTGGCGAAACACGAGACAAAGAAACGGCATCCGCTGTCGTTCAAGCTGCCAACACGGGTCACATCGTACTGACAACACTCCACACCAATTCAGCCGCTGATGCATTTTGCAGGTTTGCACAGCTGGGCGTGGATGAAGCTCTCGTTCGAGAAAATGCAACCTTTGTGTGCGCTCAACGATTGATTCCCAAACTCTGTGAGCACTGCAAAGAATTTGATGAGGAGGGTCGTCGCAAATTAAACATTTTCGTTCCCGAGATTTTCACAAACAGCAAAATTGAAAATGAATTTCCTCTGCGTGCCAAAGGGTGTTCGCGTTGCTCCGGAAGTGGTGTTTCTGGGAGGCAACTTGTCTTTGAATTCATTGTGCCAAAACGAAATGAGTTTGGACAAAGAAAACTCGCGTCATCACCAACTCTCAAACAATCCGCAATCGAACTCGTTCAGAAAGGAGTTATTCATGCTGACGAACTTATCGCATTGCTTTAGGCACAACGGGATCATCAGGGTGCTGAGTTATGGCATTCTTTTGGGTTTTGTTCTCGTGCGTCCTGCGGCTCTTGCAGACGAATCCATTGCTGTTCGCTTCTTTGATGGTCAAGACATTGATTATTGGAGCGAGGGAAAGCGGGTCAAGCCGTTCATCCCACAAGCACGACCGGTGACAGAAAAGCAAAGTTCTTTGCTGCCTTCAGGCTCTTTGATTCGTCAGCGGGATGCGTTGCCTTTCGACTGGAAGAAATATGAGGATCCCCAAAATCCTGAATTTTGGGATGATGGTGGAGACTACGTTGCTCCTCGCCCGTTGCGGGAGGCGGTTGCAAATCCCTCACAGGAAAACTTGGAAAAATACGCAGAATGGCAGGCAAGACGAGTCGCTATTCTCGCGGAATTCAATCGAAAGTTGCTTCTTCAAAACGCAGCTCAGAAAGACTCGCGTATCAGTGAGAAAAAAACTCGCTCCGAGCAGAGTCGGATCCCCTTGAACTTGAGAGAGGTACAACTTTTGTACTTCTACCAGTCATCCTGCCCCCATTGTCAGGCAGCCAAAGCGCAGGTTGAGGAACTGCGCCGCAAAGGTGTCCACGTTACTTTCATTCAGCTCGACTCTGAAGAATCGCCACCACTTCATCAACCGTCTGTAAAGTATTCGAGTTCTCTTTCAAAGCAATTCGCTGTGTCTGCGACACCCACTTGGGTTTTTCGCAGACGCGAAAGCTCTGTGCGCCTGCAGGGCGCTCAAAGTGAAGAGGAGCT
>JBEDKY010000258.1:0-6397 GCA_041171905.1 Pseudomonadota bacterium | reverse complement strand
GAATACAAGCCCGGCGCCGCGGCTGCTCCGACGATGACTTTTACCATCAACAATGGAACCGGAATGAGTGGCATGTTCGGTGGATTCGGTGGAAGCACGGGTGGTGGCGGTTCATCGACTGGCGGAAGCGGCACTGTCACTGGTCCATTTGGCAGAGTTTACGACTCCGTTTTCGGTCCGCGTCTGTATTTTTCGTTTCAGTTCACGATTCCCTTGGCAAAAAGCCCAGACCAGCTGACCTGCGTGAATCCGCTCAACTCGATGGTTCAGACGGCTATTTTGACTGAGATCGGCAAGGCCGCGCTCACAACGAAAAACGGTCCATGCATTCCGCCAGTCAATAAATAATGAATCGCTCAGACCTGAGGAATCCGTATGAACTTCTCTGGCAGAATGACAAAACGGAAAACGTCTTCGGTAATTAAATTCGTTGGAATGTTGATGCTCGCAACGTCGGCGTCGCAGGCAAGGGCGGGCATTCGTGAAAATGCAACGACAGGATCCGCAGCTGACCTCGGTGAGCTTCCGCCCGTAGGCTGGCCTTTGGGGGCTCCACTCACCTGCAGTGCCATGACGGGGCCGCTCGCTGAAAGTTTGCGGGCGGCAGCAGAGAAACTTCGCAGTTACTGCAATGAACAAAATCAAAAAATGCGCAGCGAAGGCTTCAAGACTTGTTCTTTGAATGAGTGCCTCGATTCTGCAGTGACCCGTGATGGTGGATATGATCACGGAACTTTTTCGCTTCGTCTTTCGCGGAGCACATACACTGGTGAACCAGTGCTGACCTTGTCCTACACCTATCCTTTCAATGTTTCTCCCAACGGAACTTTTCCCGTCTGCTTCGACCCGATCAGTCGCTCGCAGGACTTGCTCAATGATGAGTTTGCCATGTGGGACTTCAATCGCTTTGTGGAGTTTTGTGCTGCCCGCCCTGAGTCACGACCGCAGAACCCGCCGTCCTGAAGTTTGCGGAAAGTCATAAAAAAAAAGACCGCGGATTTAAGAATCCGCGTTTTTTTTTCGGCTCGGGGCGGTATCACCCTTAGAAGGTGACTTCACGGAGTAGATCCGGATTGTCGAGAACACGGCCTGAGCCCATCACAACAGCTGTGAGAGGATTTTCGGCGACGAGAATCGGCAGACCAGTTTCTTCGCGCAAGAGGATGTCGAGGTTGCGGATAAGCGCACCACCGCCAACGAGCACGATGCCCTTGTCGACGATGTCGGCAGCGAGTTCTGGCGGAGTTTTTTCGAGTGCAAGGCGAACCGCTTCAACAATTGCGTTGATGGGCTCTTGCATCGCTTCGCGGATCTCTTCACTTGTCACTTCGATTGTTTTTGGAATACCGGCAACGAGGTCGCGGCCCTTGACCTGCATGGTGCGGATTTCTTCTTCCGGATATGCAGAACCGATCGCAATCTTGATCTGTTCGGCGGTTCTCTCACCAATCAATACGTTGAAGCGGCGCTTGAGATAGTTGACGATTGCCTCGTCCATCTTGTCGCCGCCTACGCGCACAGATTTTGAGTACACAATACCGAGCAACGAGATAACTGCGACTTCAGTGGTACCACCGCCGATGTCAACGATCATGTTGCCGCTGGCTTCGTGGATCGGGAGATCTGCTCCGATCGCTGCTGCCATAGGCTCCTCGATAAGGAACACTGATGCGCAGCCGGCGCTTTCAGCAGATTCGCGCACAGCGCGTTTCTCGACTTCGGTAATTCCGTAAGGAATGCAGATGACCGCACGTGGACGAACCAATGAACGGTGATTGTGTGCAACGCCGATAAAATAGCTGAGCATTTTTTCGGTCAGTTCGAAGTCGGCAATCACGCCGTCCTTCATCGGGCGGACAGCCTCAATCGTTCCGGGGGTGCGTCCGAGCATTTCCTTTGCAGCGCGGCCGACAGCTTTGACGGTTCTTAGACCGCGGCTGTCGCGCTGAACGGCCACAACGGACGGCTCATTCGCAACGATACCCTTTCCTTTGACGTAAACGAGCGTGTTGGCCGTACCAAGGTCAATGGCAAGATCATGAGACAACAGACGCAGAAACCAATCGAACATCCACCCCTCCGAAGGCAATGGTGTGTTTTTTTGAGAAATGTTTAAAGCCCGTCTGTTGTAGCACAAAACTGTAGGGAAAGTACAAGGACTCGGGCTAATAGAGTGTGTATTTGAACCCGACAAATTGGATGCGCTTGCGCACGACCAGTGGGTCGTTGCGTATACGCGTCGGAATGGGCTGGAAGGGAAACATGGTTTTGAAGACGCTTCCGACGAGGTCATCTACCGCGGTAAAGTCTCGATAAGGTTCTCGTTTAGCTGAAATGTTTATAATTTTCCTAAGCGATCCATCACGGTTGATGACAACGTCGTACTCTATGAATTCGCCAATTTTTCCCTCAAAACGCGACTCGGGTGGGAGGGTGCGGACAGAGCCCCAAGCCTCGACAAAGCGTCGACTCAGATTGTCGAAATATCCGGCAAAAGTATATTCCGTCCGTGTGACGGGCTCTTTGGGGTCTCTTTCACTGACCACATCCGGAACGTCTATATCTCCTGCAATGGCACCAGCTCCGATAACCTCGCCAAGGTACCGCTGCTTCGCAATGAAGTCTTTGTTGCCCGAAGGGAGCAGAGGGCTCGCGGGCCCTTCCATCAGCGGTCCTCTTGCTGACGGTGGTTCAGCTATGGCGGATTTTGCATTTTCCGGAATTTCAACAACCGGAGTGTCGCGCGGCAGTTCGCTTTGCGCTTCGGTCGTTGTCAGAACCTTTTGTTTTGTCTCGGCTGGTTTTTCCTTCTTTTTGGTGGGGCGATCCGCAGGCTTGTCAGGTTTTTCAGACGGAGCCGTGCTTGATTTTTTGTCGGCCTGCGTGATTGTCACCCGCACCGATTCGCTTTTGGGCTGCGATTCCTGAGAGCTTTGCAGCCACGAAAATGGAATCAGCAGCGGAAGCGCATGCAGCAGTATTGCCAAAGGCATGACGAGGAGCAACGCAGTCTGCTTTTCTTTAACGAAAAGTGAATGCCAGATGTCGGTGACCTGCTTTGAAGGTTTGACCAGCTTTGACAATATCCCGCCTTTGCCGTTGAATTCGACTCCAAACATAGGACAGAAAGGTGCACTTGCAAATGCACGCATCGAACGCCCCGCATCAAGTCTTTGATGCTGTTATTTTTGGTAGTGGTCTTGCAGGTTTGTCGTGCGCGCGCCGGCTTGCTGTCAGCGGGCAAAAAGTAGTTGTCATCGAAAAGGCGAAAGAGCTCGGCGGCCACTTGTTACCTTTCGAACGCTCGGGCGCCACCTTTGAGGTCGGAATTCACTACATCGCGGACACCCGGGAAGGCAGTCACTTTGCAAGGTCTCTTGAGAAGCTGGATGTCGACCTCACGCGCATCAGCCTTGACGACGAATTTGAGACTCTGATTTTTGATGGTGAGAAGTCGTTTGAGGGAAAAGAAAAATATCAGATTAATTATCGCACTCCCGTCAGTGGATTCATCGACTCATTGCAGCGAGATTTTCCGGCCGAGGCCGAAGGCATCCGCAAATATTTTTCCTATCTCGAACTCGCATGGAGTGTTGCGCGACAGTTGACGTTTCCGGTGGGTGTCGCTGATGTCGGAAAAATATTTCTCCGTCATCCGCACAAGGCACGTCTGATTTTTTTGGCAACCCGCACGTTGCAACAGGTCTTCGCTCATTGCGGGCTTTCGCACCGACTGCGTGAAATACTTGCGGTTCACCATGTTCTCATCGGTGTGCCGCCGTCTCGTGTGAGCGCTTTTCTGCACATGACTGTTCAGCGTTACTATTTTGAAAATGCCGGATTCATCCGCGGCGGTGGACGTGCGATGATCGACGCCCTCATGCATCCGGAGGTCAGGTATTACAACAACACCGATGCTCGGTTTGAAAAGCTGCGGCAACCCTTGGCTGGCGCTGCCGGCGCACGTTTTAGGGTGTGCTTGCCCGACGGCTCTGACATCTTGACGCGGCAAGTGGTCTGGACCGCCGATCCGCGCTCGCTCAGCGATGCCGGCATGGGTGTGGGTTTGTCGTCATGGCTGCGCGAAAAGCTTTCCCGAGCAGAAGCTCCTCATGCTCTGGTTGTCGGTTATTATGCGACAAGAAAACCGCTGCAGGAATATGGTTTGTGCAATCGTAATTATTGGCTGATGGGCGATCTTGATTCGGAGCAGTGCTATATTGAGACCGACCCGCTCGCACTTGCATCGCATGCACCACTCTATATGTCGACGGGTTCGCTTCGTGACCCTGAAGCCATTCGGCAAGGTAACAAGCTGGGTGCGCAAGGAGTTTTTCAGGCGATGTTTTTGTGCCCGCCGAACGCGGATATCTGGGGCGGAGAGGATCCGGATTCTTACAGGGTGCCCGAGAGCAAAGGCGGCTACGGACGTCATTACAGGCAGCTCAAGGAAGCAGTACTCAAAAATTTGACGCAGCGGATTCTCGCTCAGTGGCCACAACTTGAGGGCGACCTCGTTTGGTGTGAGTTGGGATCCCCGCTCACACACAGGCGCTATTTGAACTCGCGAACACTCAACGGCTACGGCTTTGCACCGACGGTTTCGGACCTGCTCTGGAAGCGTCCGTCGGCCTGGACGGGAGAAGATGGTTTGTTTCTTTGCGGTGCACACATTCGTCCCTCTCACGGAATTGTGACGGCACTGCTCAATGGTGTCGGGCTTGCGGATTTGCTAACCACCTGCGAACATTGACGTGGGAGGGCCGAGGAGTGGCCAACGCGGCAGCAGGACAAGAAAAAGCGGGCAGCAAAGACAAGGCGATTGCGTTTTCGCGCCCTGAGCAGGTGCTCGAGATTCTGCGCGAGGTGAACCGCCGTAAAACGCAGGTTCTTATCAAGTATTCCAGCGACGGAAAGCTTGTCCGCGGCGTTGTTGAGGATTTGCTCTCCAGTGAGGGTTCGTTGGTTGTGTCGGGAATCTCGGCGGCCGGCGACCAGCTTCTTGCTCCCTACAAATTGGTCCGCATCGAGTTCATTCTGCTGTCCAAAAAAATTATTTTCGTTACGAAAATCAAACAGCGCATTCCTGGTAAGATTCTTCTCGCGGTGCCTGATAAGCTTGTTGCACTCGAAAGACGTGCGAACTCACGTTTTCGCGTGCCGATTGCATGTGCCGCATTTCTTGAATTTTCAGACCGGAAAATCGAACTCGACAGGTTTGACGCCCCATTTGTCCCGCGTTTTTTGCGCGATGATGGCGCGCGTGCCGCACGTGTCCGCATCGATGACGTGAGTCTCGGCGGTGTTGCGTGCTTCACCCGCTATGGCGCTGTTGCCGACCTGTTCCGAGCCGATGAAGATGAATTGAATGCCCATCTGTATTTGCCGAGCACGGCGCCAATGGCTGTGCGGGTTTCGGTGCGTTGGACGAAGAAAACGACAGCGGCGGTCCTCGGCGGCAGTTACGATGACTTTCAGCGCATCATCGCCACGCGGTTGAAGGTGCTGCCCAGCGCCGAAGACATGCAGATGCGTGAGAACTTTTACCGCATCGGCTTTCAGTTCACCGAAGTGACCAGCGAACTTGACGCGTTTCTGAGGTCGTTCATCAAGCTTGTTCAAACTGCGGAATCTGTGTAGGAATGTGGGTCTTCCCTGCGGAGACTCACACATGCCAGAAAGTCTGTTGTCCGGCCTCTCTCTCTTTGCCGATTTTACCCCGCAAGATTTCAAAGCGCTCAAGGGTTATTTGCAGAAATCCTCGGCCAAGGCCGGTGAGGTCATCTACACACCCGGCGACGTGCGTGACCGTATCCGCATTGTCATTTCAGGGCGTGTGGAATTGCAGGCTCAGCAGGGAACATCGGACTGGGACGAAATCACAACAATCTACGGCCCCGGACAGTTCATGGGCGAGGCGTCCTTGCTCAAGGAGGGAACCCTTCATCAGGCGACCTGTCACGCCCTGACGGATGTTGAATTCTTTCTTTTGCGACGTGAATCGTTTCTGAAAATGCACGCCGAGCATCCGCCGCTTGCCGGCAAACTGCAGCACAACGTCGCCTCCTATGTTTACAGCAGGGTGCAGGGCGCTGCCGACAGAGGTCTGCTTTCTTCCGTCTACAGTTCAGGAAAGACGAGAACTGAGCATGATCTGCTGGGCGATCGTGAGGTTCCCGCGGAGGCGTATTTTGGTGTTCAAACATTGCGGGCACGGGAAAATTTTAACATCACTGGCGTCAAGCTGCGTGCGTTTCCGGCGTTGATCCGCGCACTGGCCGAAGTTAAGAAGGCAGCCGCACTCGCCAACAAAGAACTGAACCTGTTGCCCGATTCCGTTTGCGCGCCAGTGTGTCAGGCATGCGACGAAGTGATTGCCGGACATTGGCATGAGCAG
>JBEDKY010000257.1:0-5245 GCA_041171905.1 Pseudomonadota bacterium | reverse complement strand
GGTTCTGATGAAGGAGATTCCATCCATGCCCTTGGCAATGAGCGAATTCGCCCAGACGTTGATACCGACACCCGCTTCGATGATCGCGGTGTACATATTTCCACTGTCACCGCTGGGCGCTCGATCCGCGTCCGGACGGTGGAAGTCGGGCGTCTGAAGACCGACACTCGACACTGTACACAAACCAGTTTCGGCAAGTTTTGCGGCAATCGCAATCGACGCTGCACGGTCACAGTTGATTGAGCCGAGCGCATTGAAATTTCCGCTGCCAAGGCTCGCGTAGCTGGTTTTGAGCGACTGAACTTCGATGGCAATACGCTCGAGATTTTCAAGCCACTGAGTTCTCACCTTCTTCGCATCTTCATTGCCATGCAATTCCTCGAACATGCGGATTTTGTTTGCCACCGATCCAGAGGCTTTGTCGTTCTCCTTGGGCACGTAGCTCTTGGCGATCAGCTGATCGAGTGAGTTGATGAAGGCAGCCGATTTTTTGCCCGAAGCAATGAGGCCACCGCCATTAGGTCCGTCATCACGCACTTCAACAGCACCGAAAGCCGCAACTCCGATTGGGCTCAACTGACCGCTGGCCTGAATCATGTGCGCAATGGAACCCGCACCGGGAATCTGTCCGCGCTGATGTACACCGGTTCCCTGATAGCTGACGAATGACGTCATCGCGATTTTGTTTTGCGGAATGTCCTTAATCAGCGAGGTAAAGCCCGGAATCACTTGTGCGGTTCCGTTCATCATATACTTGCCTGTCAGAACCATATCGCCGAATAGTTTATTGACCTTCGCGTCGGCAAAAGCCGGATGCGTCTGCGTCAAGTCGGAGACCGAGCTGTTTCCAGTTCCGAAGGTCAACGTTTGCAGCGGATTGTTCTGCGTGCCGAAACCACTCAAATTAAGAAAATTGCGCGGGTCATAGGATGTCGCCATGAAGATATCGAGGAAGCTGACCTTGGGAAAGCCCTGCGCGAGTGCTTCGGAAATAAAAATCAGCGATGGGCCGCCGCGGAAGGCGTCTTCCAGCACTGCGAGTGCGTCCATTCCCTCTGCCCAAGGATTCTTTGCTCTGAACTGTGCGTACCAGTGAGCGAGTCCCTGCGACACTCCGTACTTCTGCAACCCAGACATCGCACCATAGCCGAGTCCGCCTAAGAGCGCGGACCGCAGCAGATGTCTTCTGTTGATTTGATTCATGGCAAATGCCCCCTTCGATTCCGATTCAGTCTCTTTTTTTATCAACGCAATTCTGCAAAAGTCGCCGACGCGATGAACGCTGCGAGAATCTCGCGCTTCTTTGCGACGTCAGCCACGCTGCACTCTGCTGCAAACTTGCTTGCCAACGACCCAACGTCTGCATCCGAATAGGCCGGAATACAGCGCTGCAAAATCTGTTTTGCCTTTTCTTCTGTGGAACAGTCGCAGCGCGAATCGGGACTGTTGAAATTGCAGTTCCAAGCAACCACGTCTGCAACCGTCGCCAGCGCACCCATGTATGTGAGTGTCAGGTAGCCCGCTGCCGTATCGACACGCGAAACACGCATCGGATCGTAGAGATCGCCAGCGAGCACTTCAATGATGTCTGATTGTCCTGCCGCTGCCTGAAAGTTTTGTCCGAGAATGGCTTTTCTGCCTTCCCCGCCGCCGCCTGCAATCATCTCAGGCTTGATTGCCAGCAGTCCATCCTGAAGACATTCGTTGATCGAACCGCGCAGAATTTCGCTGTTCTTGACAAGAAAACCCGGTGCGCCCAGAAAATAATTGAAGCGACTGATTTTCTGTTTGGAAAGCTCTTTGGCGCCCGAACTTCCGCCCTTGGCGACGTTGACATTCGTGTCACCCGTCTTTTTTGAACATGCTGCCGCGAGCATTACGAGCGCGCACACACCGGCTGCCTTCAGTAAATTGCGCATTATTACGCCCCCTTCAATTATCGTCCAGAACATGCAAACGATTCTGTTTGAAAATAAGCTTTCATAATCGGAAGCAGCATTCCCTCATTGTTGCTGAACGCTGCACTCACATCACGGATGATTTCAATGTTCGTGGAATTTGTGTTTGCGAATGTGCTCGGCAAAAATCTCGTCAGACCGCGCACGGTCGCAACGCCCTTGACGGGGGTGTCGGCGGTGTCGTTCTGGTGGATCAGAATATCCGCATAGCGTGCCAGATCATTCGCGTACTTTGCCTTGTCCATGTTGAGCGGGTCCGAGGGATCCGGAAAACAGGTTGCCTGCTCGCTGCTGTCGAGTTCTTCGAGAAGCTGACGATAGAACGCAGGATCGATGAACTTGAACTCGGTGGCGCTGGTATCTGTGTGAGTGATATGCGTGCGATCGTCCGGATTTGTGTTGTTCGCTCGCACTGGCTGGATGAGATTCATGTCCGCATAGACTTTGACTGGATTTCCGTTCGCAGAATTCATCATGCGCGGAAAGATAATTTCACCTGAAAATCCAAATGGCCTGAAGACCACCGACGCTGCGGCAAGATGGCGGTTCAGGTGGCAACCCTGACACACACGGCCATAGAACGGAATTGCAATCGCGCCCCATGCCGAACGCTCGGAGCTCAGGTCGCCCTTCTTTTTGACAATCCAGCGCTTGTCGGCGGTCACTTCAAGACACTGTGGAATCGGGCGCGGCTTTTCTCCCGAAACACCATCTGTGTTGGCCATCAACACTTCGCCAAAGATCACCTGATGGGTATCGCCACCACGGCCATAATTGTTGTTGCTTTGAAACATGGCGGTTGGTTTTGAAACGAGAAAACCGCGTGTGCCGAAAAAGTTTCCGCGCTTGGGGCTCAAGGTACATTCCGCCCATGTTCCAGCGGCAGGAGTCGCACAGGTTTCGCGATATTTTTCCTGCATCGGCTGGGGCAGCGCACCCACCTCCGCCGCAGCAGAATTGTAGAGCGGAGCTGTGTTGGAAGTGACCATCACTTTGTTCATCAGAAACAGCTGCGGATAGGAAACTTTTTCGTAATTCGCCTTCACAAGCTGTGCGAATTCAGATTGGAGGTCTTCGACGGCGGCGGCTGGAATCGGCGGCATGACGGTTTTCCCGTTCACACCAATCGCACCGACATTGGCTATCTTCTGTGCCAGACCGACAACCGCCACATCCTCAAACTTCTTTTTTAAATCATCCCTTGCAAGCAGAGCTTCTACCACTTTCTTCCTGACTTCCGCGCTTGCCGGTGCAGCCTTTTCTGCCTCGCTCAACAAGTCTTTCTCGGAGGGTTCAAGCGGGTTGACCTGTCTGCCCAATGCGCGGCTCATAAAGCGATTTTGGAAATCCCAGCCGGTGATAATCTTTTCGCATTTCGTATTGAGCTGAACCTCGATGTTGGACCGGAACTCAGGTCGGGCCCCGAACTTGATTTCCGCCTCGCGCACTGCAGCGGGGAGAGAATCTTGAAACCAGGCAATCAAGTTGGGAAGCTTCTTCGCCTGATTTGCATCCTTAAAATCAGGAGGCATAGCCGACGGCGAATCGTTTTTGTTGAGGTGTTTGTGGACAAGCGCCTGATACGCAGTCTGGTTAAGTGCGGAACCGTCCAGCCAACTCGCATCCTTCAGGAGAATTTCTCGCGCAGGCATCGAGAATGCCGCAGCCAGAGGCTTGCCGGGGCCATGACACTCAAAACAGTTCTGATCCATGAACTCAAGTGCTTCGCGGGTGCTCATCGGCGTTGGGCGGCCAGAGGAATGTTGCTCTGAAACGCCTATCAAGCCGCGTTTGACGGTTGTGATGTCGTTTTTCGAGTTTGAACTACAGGATGCCGCTATCCCGGCCAGCAAAACCGGAACAAGGCGACCAGCTGAATAAGCAGTTTTCTTAGTTCCGACCATGCGTATCCCCCTGTGGGGTATGCAATCGGAAGAAATTAAAAATTCCTTTAAAGCTGCATAAAATGAATTTTTTTAATCAATGCTTCCAGTTATTTGCAATATCATCCGGTTTTACGCCCAGTATTTGACTGCGCCTGCTGATAAAGCGAGTTGAGCTCAGGCTGGAGTGTCGGACTCGGAACTCCATCGGGCCGCGGATTGTTCACCACATCCTGCCACGCTGTGTAGAGCGTCGTCAGAAGCCGCTCCACAACTTCGAGTTCTTCGACCTTGTTGTACATATTCGCTTCAATCAGCTTGTCCATGATGAACATATAGAGATTCTCAAGATCCGCTGCGAGCTGTCCGCCTTTTTCGTGATCAAGGGTGTTCATCAGCTCAGAGACGATAGCAAGCGTCTTGCTGATGTTCTTGCCCTTCTCGGCGACGTTTTTTTCTTTCATTTTCAGGATGGCGAGCTTGTTGAACTTGATGGCTCCCTCATAGAGCATCAACAAGATTTTTTCAGGCTTCGCTGTCGTCACCTGAGTCTTTTGATACGCTCGATAAGGGTTATTCTGCATACTTGCTCACTCTCCCTGCATCCGCCGATTCATTACGAAGCTTGCTTCAGCTCAGCCCAGGCATAGGCCCTGACTGCACTCCGAGACGTGCCGCGATGGCTTGTCCCTGAGAGTTCATTCCGTTTATCAGACCTTCGAGAGCCGCAAACTTCCGTTTGATTCCCTCGGCTCTCTGCGCTGCTGCGCGTTCCTTCCGAGCGATATCATCATCGAATGACTCCAAGGTTCGCTTGTACTCGCGTTCCTTTGAACTGATCACGCCCGTCTGCTGGTTTTGAGCATTACGAACCGTGTCACTCATTCGCATCCCGAAGCCTGCGCCCCTTTCCGTCTGGACAAAGAGCTCAGCAACACTTTGGTAATCATCGGCCAGAGCCTTCTTCACTTTAGTAGCGTCAATTTTTAGAGCACCCGTTTTTGGGTCGCTGGTGATGCCGATTTCGGCGAGGTTGCGAAATTTCCCGTTACCTTGGTACTGTAGCGCCGATTGCAGATTGCGCTGCAATTGTTTCAGCGTATTGTCTTTTGACAAAGTTCCGGCCTTGTTGGAACTCGGATCGATCTGAAACTGTTTATCGATGAAGTCTGAAACCTTATTGTAGGCGCCGACAAAGTTGTTGATCGATTCAACCGTCGCATCGACGTCGAAGTCGATCTTGAGCGTCACCTTCGTACCCGGCTCGGCTCTTTTGGCGTTGATTACCAGCCCCGGCAACAATCCTTCGATCGTGTTGTCATCATCAAAGACGGCGACGTCCTCGAAAAGCAATTCCAGGTTGCGTCCCGACATCTGTTCCTTGAATTCAAGATATGTGGTGTC
>JBEDKY010000256.1:0-5365 GCA_041171905.1 Pseudomonadota bacterium | reverse complement strand
GTATGGAACGAACTTGGTCGGCGGCGTCACACCCGGCAAAGGTGGAACCCGCACGCTCGACAGACCGATTTTCAACACTGTCTATGAAGCCCGTAAAGAAGTTGGTGCCAACGCAACGATGATCTTTGTTCCTCCGCCATTTGCGGCGGATGCAATTCTTGAAGCCATCGATGCGGGTATCGAACTGATTGTCGCAATCACCGAGGGCATCCCCGTACTCGACATGCTGCGCGTCAAGAAAGCGCTCGGCCATGCGAACGGCAAAAGCCGTTTGGTTGGTCCGAACTGTCCGGGCGTCATCACTCCGGGAGCCTGCAAGATTGGCATCATGCCGGGCCACATCCACAAACCAGGACGCATCGGAGTTGTTTCGAAGTCAGGAACACTCACCTATGAAGCCGTCGGTCAGTTGTCAGCTCTGGGCATCGGGCAAAGCTCCTGCGTCGGTATCGGTGGTGACCCTCTGCACGGCACAAGCTTTATCGACGTTCTCGACCTCTTCAACAAAGACGCCGACACTGACGCCGTCATCATGATCGGCGAAATCGGCGGTGCCTCGGAAATCCAGGCAGCTGAGTGGATCAAGGCGAACATGAAAAAGCCAGTGGTCGGTTTTGTGGCAGGTCAGACAGCACCAAAAGGCAAGCGCATGGGACACGCAGGCGCGATCATTTCGGGCGGCAAGGGCACAGCGGCCGAAAAATACGAAGCTATGCGTGCCTGCGGAATACATACTGTACTCAGCGCAGGTGAAATCGGCGAAACTCTCAAAAAAGCGCTGAGATAATCTAAAAGCAGTCGCAAAAAAATCGTTGGCATGCCAGCCGAGTGACACACACCGCATGGCATGCTTTTTTTTTGCAAGCTCCAGAAACTATACTGCTCTCTTATCAACAAAGGGTGTTGATTGCCGAACGTGCTGCCGGAAATCTGTAGACGCGTGGGAGACGGAATTGAATAAAGAGAACATCACACCTCGGACGAGGCGCTGGTTTTTGTCTTCATCCGCTCTCGCGCTGACGGCTGCTTTTTCTTATTTGAAGAGGGCTATGGGCTCAGAACTAAACAAAACCGGCATCACATCCGCAGACAAAAGCAGTACAGCGGCACGCAACGCGCGTGCGGCGCGGCAAGCGCGCAAAGTCGCATCTCCACAGTGGCGGGATGGAAAATTCCGCAATGAGCTGCCCGAAGTCACACGTATGAAAGACGCCATCGGCAAACTGCTGACCTCAGGAAATCGCACGCCGGATCAGCCGATTCCGACAATCACTCGCAGGCGCGCAGATTTCGAGCCACATCCCGCATCCGGACTGCGCATCACATGGATAGGGCATTCGTCGCTGCTGGTCGAAATTGAAGGAAAAAGATTTCTGACTGATCCGGTTTGGGGCGAACGGGCATCGCCTGTGTCATTTGCAGGACCAAAGAGATTCTTTGCCGCTCCTCTGCCGCTCAGCGAAATGCCAAAACTCGACGCCGTCGTTCTCTCGCACGATCACTACGATCACTATTGCCGTGAGACGCTTGAATTTCTCGCCAAGACTGACGTTCCATTTATTGTTCCGCTGGGAGTCGCAGACAGACTCGAGGACCACGGTATACATCACGAGCGCATCCGCGAATTCGACTGGTGGGAGGAAATATCAATTGGCAATGTGAAACTTGCTTGTGTTCCAGCGCGGCATTTTTCAGGACGAACGTTGCTCGACCGCAATTCCACGCTTTGGTGTGGATGGGCATTTGTGGGTCAGAGCAAGCGCTTCTACTTCAGCGGTGACACGGCCTATTTTCACGGCTTCAAAGATATCGGCAACAAGTATGGTCCTTTTGATGTCGCCGCCATTGAGTCGGCCGCCTACAATTCCGCATGGCCAGATGTTCACATCGGGCCGGAACAGGCCATTCAGGCGTGTCTCGATGTGCGCGGCAGTGTTTATCTTCCCATCCACTGGGCGACGTTCAATCTATCGACCCACAGCTGGACAGAACCGGGAGAACGGCTTCTCGTTAAAGCAAAATCCGTGGGTTTACCGCTGGTGCTGCCCAAGCCGGGCGAAAGCGTTGATCCCGCGCAGCTTTCAAACACTCTCTACAAGAAATGGTGGCCCGATATCGCATGGGAAACCGCCGAGCAGAGCCCTGTGGTTTCGACGGGGATATAGTCACTGTCCAAGGATTTTCCACTGCCGAATAATTTGACGAAAAAATAGTTTTTAATGCCGCAGTAAGTCATATTTAACACGGTTTATTTTTATTAATTTTTATTCTTGCCACAGATTGCAAATTGCCTCATCAGAGACCTCCAGCGGACTAGGAATGTCCTGCACCATTATTTAGAGGAGGGTTACCATGAAGGTTGTATTGTCGGTTATCGCGCTTTCCGTATCGGGTTCTTTTGCATCCATGGCCGCCGCACCAGTTATGGCATTCACAGCCAGTGAACAAAAATCGGCCCAACCCAAAGTAGCTCTTAAGGCGCGTGTCGCGCTCACCCAGGCTGATTTGCAGGGTGATCCCGGAAGACAGTCGGCAGCCGGAAGCAGTTCTCGTGGCGCGCTGATTGGCGAGAGCGGAAGAGCAGGAAAAAGCGTCTTGATTGGTGAGGCTGGCCGCACGGCGTTGATTGGCACCAATGGTCGCGGTGCTTTGATTGGAGAAAACGGAAAGCTACTCATTGGCGAGAATGGCCGCGGTGCTCTGATTGGAGAAAACGGGCGCGGAGCACTTATTGGTGAGGGCGGGCGCGGAGCGCTCATCGGCGAGGGCGGACGCACACTGCGCAACCCATAATTTCCAGCACCAGAATTACTTCAAAACAAAGTTGTCCGCCCTGCTTATTCACAGCAGGGCGGCATTCGCGCGTCAGCAATCACTTACTTGTCCATGCGACATCTGCGAGTGCATGTCTCGATGACTCGTCGTCTTCCTCAAAAAGCTTCACCAGATCTTCACGCGCGGCTCGAGCCGTTGAAACAAATTCGCCGCGCTGCGAGCGGAAGTCGTATAATTTCTTCAGTACGTTATTGTCATAATGATGGAAAATTTTACCGGTGTTCTTTGCCTCGAAGGGATGAATGCCGAGTTCGACCATCACTTTTTCACCGACGGCAACCGCTGCATTGAATGTCTCGCGCTCGATAATACTCACACCGACGGCCATGAGATCATGCGCATGAACAAGGTCGTAGGCGCGCGCAACAACTTTGACGTGAGGAAAATCTTTGCGGACCTGTTCCGCGATCCTAACACAACTCTCGCGATCATCAATGGCCAGAACAAGAACTTTTGCCTGTGCAAGTCCTGCTGACTCCAGCAGTGCAATTTGAGTCGCATCGCCATAATACACCGTGTATCCAAACGGCCTGACCAAATCGAGCAGTTCTGGGCTGTAGTCAATCACCGTCGGACGTATTTTCTGCACATGCAGCATGCGCGCTACGATCTGACCGAAACGACCCATTCCAGCAATCATCACCTCACCGTGTTCAGGCGGAGTCGCATTCTCTTCCTCGACAATTCTGGTTGTCTTCTGCGAAAAGAGAAACTTCTCGGCAAGTTTGAGCAGGAAAGGGGTTGTGAACATCGACAGCGCAACCGCGAGTGTCAGTTGGGCAGCCTCTTGTTCACTCAGAGCACCAAGACCACGTGCCGTGCTGAAAAGAACGAACGCAAATTCACCACCCTGTGACAGCAAGACGGCAAACATCCAGCCGTCGCGCGGGTCCTGCTTGAAGAGACGACCGGAGAGCTTGAGGACAAAGATTTTCCCAACCAGCAAGACGGCAACAATACTGAGAACCGACCACGTATGCGAAACAAGCAGCGGAAACTGCATGGAGCTGCCCACGGCTGTAAAGAAAATTCCCAGCAAGAGTCCTTTGAATGGTTCAATGTTGCTCTCAAGTTCATGCCTGTACTCGCTTTCGGCAAGAACAACTCCTGCCAAAAATGTTCCCAGCGCCATGGAAAGACCGATGCTGTCCATCAACATGGCGATACCGACAACAATCAGCAACGACGCCGCAGTGATGATTTCTTTTTGTCTTGTCTTGGCAATCCAATGCAGAGCAGGACAAATGATTTTCTTGCTGCCCCAAATGACGAGCCCAATCACGCCCAGAGCAATGACCACTCGCAGCCATGCCGGCTGATCGTGCTGACTGGCTCCTGTGACCTGTGTTGTCTGACTACCGAGCAAAGGAAGCAGGGCAAGAATCGGAATGACAGCGAGATCCTGGAACAACAAAACTGAAAATGAATCTTTTCCGACGGGAGAATTTGAAAGCCCGCGTTCTGCCAAAATCTGCAGAACGATTGCGGTTGAGCTCATTGCAAATCCGAGTCCCGCAACGGTTGCCGACGCTGCCGTCCAGCCCAAAGGCAACAGACACACAGCAACGATTAAAACCGTGAGCGCCACCTGAACAAATCCAAGCCCGAAAATCTTGCTGCGCAAGTCCCACAAACGGCGTGGATTGAGCTCAAGGCCAATCAAAAACAAAAGCAGCACGACACCGAACTCGGCAACGTGCATGACTCCTTCGGAGTTGGCCAAAAGCTTGAGACAAAACGGGCCAATTAACGCGCCTGCAGCCAGGTAGCCGAGCACGCTTCCCAAACCAAGCCGCTTGGCCACGGGCACGCTCAAAACTCCGCCCGCGAGCAGAATGGCAACTGTGCTCAAAAGACTCTGTCCGCTCATGGAAGTTCTCCCGTCCGGAGATAGTCGCGCAGAAGATTTGTGTAAGCTGTGCCGGCTGCATTCAGTTGTTGTTCGTTGAGCGAACGGGCGTCATACACAACGTGCGGAGCTGCATAACGCATTCCGCACAGGTGTGCCGTTTGATTAAATGGAGAGAAAAAAGTTTCTATCGTGTGTCTGTTGGAACCCACTGGCGTGTAGGCCTCGGCCGATCCTCCGGCAGTGACCGCACTCAGCAGTATCTTTCCGTGCAGTTGGTTCCCCTCACTGCCGAACGCCCACCCGTATTCGAGAACGGAGTCAATCCACAGCTTAAGCAGAGGCGGGCATGAGTACCAGTGAACCGGATGCTGAAAGACAATCAGATCGTGTGCCTTGAGCAAGCTCTGTTCCTGTTTCACATCGATCAAATAATCGGGATAAATGGCGTACATGTCGCGCAGCAAAACCTGCTCGATGGAGGCCGCGCCCGAAGCAAGCGCCTTGCCGGCGCGCGAGATTTTGTCGGTAGGATGAAAATAGAGAACGAGCACTTTTCGCTGCTGCGACATTTCGAATCTCCGCTGCTGGAATGACAAAAGTCTAGCAGTTGCGGATTTTGAATCCGGCGCCAAAAACATGAAAACAGTCAAAATCTCGTTACACAGTGTGACGTTGGGC
>JBEDKY010000255.1:0-7119 GCA_041171905.1 Pseudomonadota bacterium | reverse complement strand
CGCTTAAAGACACTGGAAACCGTGGATATGTGGACGGTCAGCGCCGGTGTGAATTCGACCGGTGCCGCGAACGTTTCTATCAACGTGAGGGTCTCTCCTGGGTTTTCCAAATCACAAAAATCTCTCGCGCGTGCGCGTGCCGACGTCCGTAAGGCTCTGTCGGGAATCGCCGGCTACAATGTGCGCGTGAACGAACCGGCCGATCCGCTGTCGAGCGGGGGAGCGCGCTTTCAGCCGGTGGCGGTTGTTGTGGCGGGCGATAATCAGACAGAACTGATGGAACTTGCAAAGCGTGTGCGCGGCGTTCTGCAGCAGACCCGCGGAATCAGCGACACTCAGCCATTTCAGGAAGACGGCCTTCCAGAGATTTTAATAAGGCCGAATCCCCAGCTGACAGCGCAATATGGAGTGACCAACGACGTTTTGTTGTCCCAGTTGGCTGTCTGGGTAAAGGGCGATGTGAGCAATGATTTGTCGCTGGGCGACGAGAAGATTCCCATCCGCGTGCAGCTGAGGGATGCACGCTTTGCAACACCCCAGATGCTTGCACATCATGGGATTGTCGTGCGCAACGGGAACGCTTCAACCATTGTTCCACTTGGCAACATGGTGACCATTGAAACAGGAGCGGGCGCCCCAGCCATTGTTCGTGAGAACCGCCAGCGCGTTATGCGTGTTGGTGCGAATATTGCGCCAGATGCCGCATTGGGAACTGTTGTCAAAGACCTGCGCGAGCGTTTGAAAGACATTCCTCTTTCAGCAGGACAATCATTGAACGTGCGTGGTCAGAATCAGCAGATGGACGAATTGTTCAGGAACCTCATGCTTGCGTTGGCACTCGGACTTGTTTTTGTATACATGGTGCTGGCTTCGTTGTTTGAATCGTTTGTTCAGCCTCTGACCGTTATGATGGCCATTCCGTTGGCAGCAACGGGTGCTGTGCTGGCACTTTTGGCCAGTGGTTTTCCACTGGATCTCTATGGCGGGATCGGCGTGATTCTGCTTGCAGGAATTTGTGCGAAGAACAGCATTCTCCTCATCGATTTTGCAATTCAGAAAATTCGCAAAGGCGAAGATGCCGCGCAGGCGATTCTCGATTCGGCTCCCCTGCGGCTGCGGCCGATTCTTATGACCTCCGTGGCAATGATTGTTGGCATGTTGCCGGTCGCAACGGGGTGGGGTGCCGGCGGCGCCGCGCGCATGCCGCTTGGAATCGCGACAATTGGCGGGGTGATCAGTTCAACTGTTCTGACTCTGTTTGTAGTTCCAAATTTGTTTGTCTTCATTGAGAAGCGCCGTCGTCGCAAAGTGTAAATGTGCTTTCGTCAAGTGTGTTGGGCGTTTTTGTTTAATAGATTAATTACAATTAAAATAGTTATTCAGAAATAAGAAGAATATCTGTGAATTTTACCGTATCGTGAGATTCATGAAGTTGATCCGTCAGCTGCGCGCCGTTACCCCTTTGCGCAAATCAATATAGGGAGAGTGACGGCGATGAAAAGGAATCCGGTTCCATTGCTTTTGCTGTGTGTTTTGTCGGCTGTGGCGCTACTTGCGCCGGCGGGTACGGCTGAGAATCAAGGTTCGCCCATCAATTCGGGCGATACCGCGTGGATGATTGCTGCATCGGCTCTGGTATTGTTCATGACCCCTGGCCTTTCGTTTTTCTATGGCGGAATGGTGCGCTCGCGAAATGTGATTTCGACTATGCTGCAAAGCTACGTGTGCATGGGTATCATGAGCCTGTTGTGGGTGTTGGTCGGCTTCAGTCTGTCGTTCGGCGAATCGATTGGCGGACTCATCGGAAATCCTGCAACCTACTTCATGTTTTCGGGTGTCACGGGTGCTACTGAATCCCGTCTTGCTCCAACGATTCCCTTCCTTCTTTTTGCACTTTTTCAGCTGAAGTTTGCCGTCATCACTCCTGCGCTGATCACGGGTGCCTTTGCTGAGCGGGTTAAATTCAAAAGTTATATGCTTTTTGTGACTCTCTTCCTGTTGTTTATTTATGCTCCGCTGGCGCACTGGACGTGGCATCCGGATGGTTTCCTGCGCAAATGGGGCGTTCTTGATTTTGCAGGCGGGACGGTTGTTCATATGTCTGCGGGCTTTGCGGCTCTTGCCGGTGCGCTCTTTCTTGGTCGTCGCAAAGATCACTCCTCAGAGGCACACACTCCCGCAAAGATTCCCTACATCATTCTGGGCACAGGAATGCTCTGGTTCGGCTGGTTCGGATTCAATGCGGGTTCAGCATTGGCGGCAAACGATCTGGCCGCGCTGTCTTTCGCGACGACCAACACCGCATCTGCAGCTGCAGCACTTGCGTGGATTTTCTATGACATGGCCCGCGGTCGCAAACCAACCGCCGTTGGATTTTGCATTGGTGCGGTGGTCGGATTGGTTGCCATCACGCCGGCTGCCGGGTTTGTGACGATTGGTGCGAGTGTGGTGATTGGTGCATTGTCTGCGGTCATTTCGCATGTCGTCGTCGATCTCAAGAGCAAGACGTCGATTGATGACACACTCGATGTGTTTCCATGCCACGGCATCGGTGGTGTGATGGGCATGATCCTCACGGGAGTCTTTGCAAAGGAAGTTGGTTTGGTGGCAGGTCCGACAACAACCTTCTACAAGCATTTGATCGCTATGGTACTCGTAGGAAGCTTCTCTTTCTTTGGTGCATACGTTCTCTACAAGATCGTAGATATTATCTCGCCCCTGCGGGTTTCAGCGGAAGAGGAAGAACTTGGCTTGGATTTGAGTCAGCATCTCGAATCGATTGATTCGTCGGAAAAACCTGCGTCCATTGTGCCTCAGACTGCCATCACGCAATCCGCGCTCTCCTTCCTGTGAAGCGCCTGCTTCTGGAGTAGGGGCGCATCCGGCAATCGAATGAGAATTGCCAGTTCTTAAGGTGAAAATATCTCTATAGTTTGAAGGGGGCCGGCGGTTTTTCGACCGGCCTCTGGCATATTCGAAAGCCCGCCGACAAATAAAACCTTGCCGTCCGGCAAGAGATTTGCGCTGTGCATCCAGCGTGTCATCGACATACGTGCGCCCTTGCTGCAGTTCAGACTCGAAGATGACACAAACGAACAAATCTCGGAGTCTTTGAGTGGTTGACCATCTTCAATTCCGCCGGCAACAAGAAACGTTCCGTCGGTCAATCGAGTGAGTGTGTGCAAAGCCCGGCGGTGAAGCAAACTACCGGCATCTTGCAGTGTGCGCTTACCAACGTCGAGGATTTCGAGTGATTCGCTATTTCGTGCAGGAGCCTTGAGTCCGCCGGCGATAAGAATCCGGCCATCAGCAAGCAGCGTGCTCGAATGATAGACGCGCGGGTTGATCATTGTGCGTTCAAATTGGCTTGTCGTCAGAGTTGCAATGTCTAGAAATTCTATTGAGTCGAGAAACTCTGAACTCCGTTCAGGATCTGCAAGCGAAGGTCCACTTTCGCCGCCTATGACTGCTATCGTTTTTTCGCCGATCAAGATGGCGCTGTGAAAAGCACGTGGTGTTGTCAGCAGGGAATCTATTTCTTGAAATTTTCCGCTGCGCGGATCCCAAATTTCGATGCTGTCATGAAAATAAGTGCCGTCTGTTCCACCTATGACTATGATTCGGCCATCTGCGAGAGCGATTGCCGAGTGTCCGCTGCGGTCACGGATCATGTCTGCTCCGGCTGCAAACGTGTTTGTTTTCGTGTCGTAAACGTCGGAACTGCGCAACGCAGATTCGTAGTCTGAAGCGCCACCGATAAACATCAAACGGCCGTCCGCACGACGGACATGGGCAGCTGCACTTCGCAGCGTTGACATCGGCAGAGAGAGCGTTCTGGTTGTTCCCCGTCGCAGATCGAAAATTTCAGCTCTGTTTTCTCCACCCAATTCAGCCCATGCCCCGCCGGCAACGAGAATTCGTCCATCTTCCAAGACATCGGTCGAGTGTCCGGAACGGCCATACTGTAAAGGAAAAGGGAGTTTATAGAATTTTCCATATGACTGCTGATGGGCCTTGTCTGTGTTTGGGTGCGCCGCATTGGGAGATGCTGCCAACGGCATGAGACAAATTGCGGTATTGAGGAGTCGACCCACGTGTTTCATCTCGAAGTCCCTTCCGTCTGAGGATTATTTCTTCGCCGATGGTACCGGCACAGATCGAGAGTGCAAAATTTTGCCTTTGATAACTCGCCAAAGTTCGCAGGTGTTCTCATGGGAGTGCTGTTTTATGGCGCTGACGCTTCCTTGTAAGCAACCGGAAAATCATTATAAATTCTGAATTATTAGGAAACTGCAATTTTTCTCAATATATTTTGCGGAGTGTCGATACCCCCCGAAGTGCGCGTTGGATACTTATTTGCGGGGCCTCTTTTATGACAAATCTTGTGTTCGCGCTGGCCGTCACTGCTGGTCTTCTAACAGCAGGCTGTAAGGTAAAAGAGAAAGACAATGGCGAAGTCAGCGATCTCGCTTCAACCTCATCTCAAAATCCTCTATGCAGAAAAGCTGAAACATGGGATTCCAAAAGGTGCGGAAATGATCAGAGTCTGTGCACAGAGAAAAGTCAGGTTCGTTGTGAACTCGTCAACGAAAGAAATACCCTTCGTATTAAACCGATCGTTTCACGATGATGCAATTTGTAAGGCTATTAAGTCTGGCAGATATATATTAATCTCGTAATTACGGCATCTTAGATTTAGATTTAAATTACGTTTCGTAAACTCCGAAAAGCCTTATGCAGTCACGCGGCTGCGTGAGGAGAACGTACGATGTTTTCTGTAATGCCAAACGTTAAGAAAAGAGTACGCCGTGTGAGTCAAGAATGGCTGGGGCTTCTTTTTTTCTCTTTTTTCGCTTTCGGATGTTCAATAGAGCGTGATTTTAGTTCAGATGAGCAGTTTGTGCGGGACGAAGAGTTGCTATCGGAAGCTCGGGCAGGCGATCCTGATCATATGGGAATTATCTCTGGAACAAGTCCGGATGCGCTGGTCAAGAAGAGCACAGTCGCACTTCTTGCAGGAACATCACTCTGCTCGGGAACAATCATCAGCGAGAAATACATTCTCACTGCCTCACACTGCGTGACAAACTCTGTTAACTTATCCGGATGGAAAGTTGTTTTCGGCACGAACGTTTATTCAACGCTCTGGCGACCCGTTGTGACCGTCATCAACGATAATTTAACTGCAGACTTATCTTTGCCTGACATTGCAATCGTTGAGTTTTCGGGAGGAATTCCGAACGGCTTCTCGGCGGCGAAATTACCGACGGCACAAACTTTATTATCAATCGGCGAAAAGCTGACAATTGCCGGATACGGACGTTGGAGCACCACAAGTGCCGGTTCCGGAATTCTCTTTCAGGGAGAGGGAATCATGCTCGAAAGTTCCAAGACGTACTATCTTATGGTTGGTCGCTCGGGAGAAACACAACACTGCAGTGGAGATTCAGGCGGGCCGACCTATATCAAACAGGGTAATAAACTCATAGTTGTGGGGGTGACCTCGCACGGAGCCGTGCCCTGTACTCAGGGTGCTTACGTGACCGATGTTAAGACTCAACTTGACTGGATCAATTCGAAGGTTGAGCTGTAAGGCGGATTCCAATAAAAGTGACGTCGTCTGCAAGGTTGTTGCCAGCCCACAGCTTTCGCGCGGTGAGCTCGAGCTCATTCATCTGCTCATGGAGTGGTGCTGATTTGCTGAGGAGAGCTCTAATCTTTCTAAAACTCAGCACCTCTCCCTGCAATCCTTCGTTTTCAAGAAGGCCGTCCGTGTAGAGAAGAAGTGTGTCGCCTTCGTTTAACATGAATTCATGTATACCGTAGTTGTGTTTACCCGAACCGAGCAAAGAACCGCCTCCGGGAATCTTTTCGCAGAGAATTTTACCGTCTTCGCGACGTGCGAAGATCGGCCAAGTGTGGCCGGCATTCAAAGCGCAGGCGGCTCCTGTCTTGAGATCGATTGTCAGGAAGCACATGGTCATGAGTCGACCTGATCTTCCAGCAGTATTGAGTAAGATGTTGTCGAGAGATTCAGCAGCCAGCTGCAATTGCACCGCCGGAGGTGCAATGTGATCAAGTTGTTTAGAGCGTTTTTCTGCTGAATAGACTGCTCCGCAAACAACACCGGTGAGCACGGCCGAAGTGATTCCGTGTCCGGTGATGTCACCGATGTAAAAAGTCACCCGCTGGTGTTCTTCCTGATAGATATAACCATACCAGTCGCCGCCGGCGACATCGGCTGGCTGGAAAAATGCGGCGAATTCGAGATTCGGGATAGGCTGTGGGACAGGTAAAAGTTGCTCCTGTACCACTCGCGCAGCCTGAAGTTCTCCCTCGAGTTTTGCCTTTTCCATGAGTTCGGCCTGTGTGCGTTCTTTTTCCTTTTGCAGAACGACGATGCGGTATCCGAGTGCGGTGGCCATGCAGACCACTTCCCACACCGACGAAGCGGTCAGAGCATAGAGGATGTTGTCTGACACCGGATAAAAACCTTGCGTTGCTCCGACAAAAATAATCCCGCAAATGAGCGGTGCGCCCCATGCGAAAAGGAAGATTAGCGCTGGGGGATATTTCCGGACAAAGGCTGCACGCCACGCGATCGCGAGAATTATGAATTGAAAGACTCCTGAGAGGATATTAAAAAGAAGTGCAATGTAATGATTTGGTCCTGTGATGAACGGCACGATTGCCAATGGGGCTGTTATTCGAATGACCAATGTCAGGATTCTCTTTTCAGTTATGGCTTGCGTGTTTTTGAGAAGAAAACTGCGTGCAAAAAGTGCTGTCAAAGCAATCCAGCCGGTTGCACTGGCATACCAAAGGTCTTGTGCAAACATCGGTGTATAGGGAAAGGCATAGACGAGAAGTCCGGGGCTGCCGGGGATGACAAGAATGTTTACGGCGATGCTTGCGAGAACATAATAGAGATAAACGATTTCGCGTGTCACAAGGTAAATGAATAGGTTGTAAAGAAGTATGAACGCGATTCCCCCAAAGCCCAAAAGCTGCAGTCCCCATTCACGGTTTTGAATATCCTGCGCGGCTGAGGGTGTTGTGAGGTATGGGATCAAGCCAAGCCACTGGGCTGTTTGACAGATGACCAAGAACGTTTTTGTT
>JBEDKY010000254.1:0-11491 GCA_041171905.1 Pseudomonadota bacterium | reverse complement strand
GCCATCGCATTATTGTTTCGTTATCAGGGAGGCACGACCATGGCAGAAGAATTAGGCTTTTCCAAAGGACTTGCGGGCGTAGTGGCAGATGCGACTTCCGTCAGTCAGGTTCAGGGCGAAGTGGGCCGTTTGATTTATCGCGGAATTTCGATCGAAGAAATTGCCGAAAAATCTACATTTGAAGAGATGACTTTTTTCCTGCTGCGCGGAAAGCTGCCCAACCAGAACGAGCTCACGAAGGTGACTTCTGAACTCAAAGAATTCCGCGCGCTCCCGAAGACGGTCGAGTCTGTGATCGACGCCGCTCCCCGCACTGCGCACCCGATGATGGTCCTGCAAGCTGCAATGGCAGCCCTTGCCTGGGAAGAGCAACCAGTCAACCTCAAGGACGTCGACGGCAACGTGCGTAACGCGGTCCGCCTGACAGCACAGCTTGGTACTGCAGTTGCGCGCATTTCGCGCCGCCGTCGCGGACTCGCTCCGGTCGAGCCACGTGCCGACCTCAACCACGCCGAAAACTTCCTTTACATGCTCAACGGCACGGTTCCGAGCAAAGAAACCGCCCGCATGTTTGATGTCGCGCTCATGCTGCACATGGACCACGACTTCAACGCTTCCACCTTCTCTGCCCGCGTGATTGCCTCCACAGAAGCTCGTCTGACGGCGTCGGTTTCCGGCGCAGTCGGTGCACTGAGTGGTCCTCTGCACGGTGGAGCAAACGAAAAGGTTCTCGAGATGGCCGACAAAATCGGTTCACCCGAGAAGGCCAAAGAGTGGGTTGCCAATGCTCTTGCAACTAAGGCCAAGGTGATGGGTTTTGGTCACAGAGTCTATCGTACGATGGATCCGCGCGCCAAAGTTCTCCGCTCTATGCTTGAAAAACTCGTTGCCCAGACGGGCGACAAGAAAACCTACGAAACTCTTCGCATTGTGCATGACTCGATGATCGAAGAACTCGGCAAGACGTCCAAGGACTACATTTGGCCGAACGTCGATTTCTGGTCTGGAGCCATGTACCGCGCCATGAACATCGAAACGATCGATTTCACGCCGATCTTTGCGGTGGCACGCGTGGTCGGATGGTCTTCCCACATCATCGAAATGTGGCAGGACAATCGCATCTACCGTCCGGCTGCAAAATACGTCGGGCCGACTGAAGCTGCCATTGCGCCAATCGCGCAGCGCGGCTGATGAGTTCGGGCCAGCCGACCATCATCGAATTGAAGAACTATGCCCTGCAGTCGGGTTATTCAGCCCTACTGCGGGGCATAGAGCTTTCTGTGACGGCAGGCGAGTCGCTTGGGGTCGTGGGGCCGGCCGGCTCGGGCAAAAGCTTGCTTCTGAAGGTCATTTCGCAGTCTATCTGGGATCGCAACATCAGCGGTCTCGAGAGTCCAATCCAGACTGGTTATTGCCGTATTTTTGGTGAGACTTTCGCAGAAAAAAAGCCTTCTTCCTCGACCCTTTCAGCATTGCAGCGGCAGATGGCCTTGGTGGGTGACGCGAGCGCGTGGTTGCCTGTGTCTATTGCACAGAACTTCGAGGCGGTGCGAGTGGTGAGCGGTCTCGAACGCATGCCGTTTGAGGACTTCATCGATTCTCTGCCGGTTTCCAACCGCAACAAGGCCCAATTACTCTCGGTGGCCGAACTGCTGGCAAGCCAAATCGATCAGCCCATCCTGCAACAGCTGGCCATCATCCGCGCGCTGTTGCGCAAGCCGCGGTTGCTGATGCTCGACGAGGCGTTCATCCGCATGGATCCCGTCATGGTGAAAAACACCGAGGCCATCCTTTCGGCACAAAGCGAGAGCCTGACACTCATCAGTGCCACAAACGACCTTCTGCAGGCCAGCCGGCTCAGTGACAAGATCTTATTTTTGCTCGATGGAAGGGTGATTGAATGCACACCCACGACCCGGTTTTTCACGAACCCGAAAACGCGGCAGGCGGAGAGTTTTATTGCCGGCCGCGATGATTCCTTTTGAGGATCAGTATCTGAAGTGCTTGATGGTTTCGCCTTTGGATTCGAGCTCGCGCAGTGATTCAATTCCGAGTTCAAGGTGAATGTCCACCCACTTGGCGTTCACTACTTTGTCTGACGCCTCCGTCTTCACTCCCTCAGGAGTTGTCGGCACGTCCGAGACCAGCAGCAGGGCGCCGCGCGAGATGTCGTTGTAGTGTCCGACAATAAAGATTGTCGCGGTTTCCATGTCGATGGCCAATGCGGTCATGTCCTGCAGACGCTGGCGGAATGCGTCATCGTGCTCCCACACGCGGCGGTTGGTTGTATAGACGACCCCCGTACGGTAATCGAGGCCGCGTTCGACGATCTTTTGAGAGACGAATTTATGTAGTTTGAAGCTAGGCAATGCTGGCACTTCAGGCGGAAAATAATCGTTTGAAGTTCCCTCGCCGCGGATTGCTGCGATCGGTAGAATGAAATGGCCGATTTCGGTGCTTCTCTTCAGACCGCCGCATTTGCCAAGAAACAGAACGGCCTTGGGCTGGCGGGCGCTCAACAGGTCCATCACACTCGCAGCATTTGCACTCCCCATGCCGTAATTGATAATGCTGACGTTGGATTTCTTGCACGTTGCGTTGGGCATGGCACGATCCATGCCTTGTACGGTGGTATTCATCAGCTGGGCAAAGCGGTTCACATAGCCTTGGAAGTTGGTCAGAAGGATATAATCGGCAAAGTCTTCGATTTTCGTGCCGGTGTAGCGTGGAAGCCAGTTCTGACAAATTTCGAGTTTCGTTTTCATGGGTGTCCTCGGCGAGAGATGTTTCAAGAGTACACGAGGATCGTGACAGGGAGAAGCGGGGCGATGACTTGGTTGAATACAGTCGGGGTTTTGGCTTCGCTGCTCGAACAGCGGTCGCAGCATTGGATTTGTTATCTTCAGTTCGAACGCGGTCCGTTGGTGCGCCATCCGGTTGAGCGGGATCATTCCGCAGCAGGGAGTTTTCTTCGTTCGCAATCAACGCAGCTGTCCTCCCGCATCCGCTGCGCTTTTGCTGCAAACCCTCAGCTCGTTCGCAATGAAAAGGTGCCTGAAAATTTTTTCTCCGCAGGTGCTTTGGCAGACGCGCAGCCATCAGTTTATCTGATTCCGTTTTTTGCTTCCGACTCGCGCGCCGATCCGCATGAAGCTCCCTGCCTGCAGTGGAGCTATTCTGATTTCATTGAGCTTACGGCCGAATCAGACCTTCACGAACCGCGGGTGCGAAGCGGAGGCAATTATTTTGCAGGATTGAAAAGTTTTGCAGACGTCGCCGCGCTGTGCGAGCGGCATTTGAAGAGCGGAATTTCCTTGCCTGAGGATGCTCGTGGCGGTGAAGCTCAAAAAGAGATTTCATCGCACAACTCAGCTGAAAAATCTGCTTCGCAATGGACTGCAAGTGATTCTCCCGATGCATTGCGCGGCATTATTGATCACCTGCAAAATGGCATGAGGCGCGGCGATTATTATCTTGCCAATGCAACAACCCGCCTGCTTGGTCCGCACTCAGGCGGGCAGCGTATCGGCCTATGTGCATTCGTCAAAGAATGGCTCTCTGCACCGGTGCGGCACGGAGTTTTTGTTGATTGCGGTGCAGACCTTCCACAGGTGTGCTGTTTTTCGCCTGAGCGTTTTATTCTCCGGCGAGGTGCGCTTGTTCAGACAGAGCCAATCAAAGGCACGGCTGCTTTCGATAGTGCAGAACATGAAGCGGAAGGAGTGAGGTCGTTGTGGGCGAGCCAAAAGGAAATGAGCGAACAGACACTTGTCACTGATTTATTGCGCAATGACCTCAACAAAGTGTGTCAGGCCGGCTCCGTGGTTGTTTCTTCTCCGTTCGAAATTTACTCGGGAAATTCACTTTTACAGATGCAGTCGGTGATTTGCGGACGTCTACGAGAGGCAGACTTGTCCAACGCACAACTGCTTGCAAGCTTGTTGCCCGCAGGTTCGGTCACCGGCACGCCGAAGTGGGCTGTGTCGCGTGAAATCTGCAACATTGAAAGCACGCCGCGCGGCTACTATACGGGTGTTTTTGCGTGGGCTCCGGCAGCTGATGAGCTCGACTCCACCGTGCTCATCCGCGGATTTTTCAATGATGGCAAGCGCTGGACCGCTGGACTGGGAGCGGGCATCACAACGCTCTCCGATCCGCTTGCCGAAGTGCGCGAGCTTGATCTCAAATGGCAAAGTTTTTCTGCGCGGTGGAAGCGGATGTGCGACTCTTCGGTGATTGCAGATTCGTCTGATTTTGCACTGACGGAGAAATCGTCGAGGAGCGGATTATGAGCCGCCCGCCGCGTCTTTTCTTTGTCGATCACCGCGATTCTTTCTCGGAAAATCTTGTTGCCGCGCTGCGTGCTCGCGGATGTGTTGTTGACGTTGTGGTTGTCGATCCGCATCTCAAACAATCGGAGTTATCTCTTGAAATTTTGCTTGAGTGCAATGCGCTTGTGCTGTCTCCGGGACCGCTGACTCCCGCGAGTTATCCGTTTTCTTTGGCGCTGCTCGACCGCTGGCCCGCCGATCGTCCGCTGCTGGGTGTGTGTCTTGGTTTGCAGATGATGCTCGTGCATGCAGGCCTGCAATTGGATTTGGTGAGCGGTGCACCCGTGCATGGCCGGCGTGAAAAGCTTTTGCCAGCTCAGCCCTCGCGTTGGCTTCCGGACAATGTGTTTTCCGGTCAGGCGGTGTTTTATAATTCGTGGGCTGTGAGGGAAGAACACTTACGTTCTTGTCCGTCCGGTTGGCATATTATCGCGCATAATGGCGGATTTGTTGCTGCCTGTGAGAATCATTTCAAGCCATGGCTGGGGGTTCAATACCATCCGGAGAGCTTCGCCAGCGAGCAAGGTGGGCTTCTTCTTGATGCATTTGTTGCTCTTTTGAACGCCCGCGCTAGCATAGAGCCGTGCAAATAAGCGCTCTGCGGGAGGCGGGTTTTGGTCGCGCGAATTTACTCCGTCATCTTTGTGGCCCTTCTGGTGTTGGGATTCATTTATCAGGAATCCTACATGCAGATGTCGATGTCGGAATTTTCGCAGAAGGTCGACACGGACAAACTTCCGTTTGAAATTTTTTCAGTCTCCCCGCTTCAGGTTCAACAGTTTAAAGATGGCGAACTCACGGGAGAACTCAGCGCTCAGGAGGGCCGGCTGGTGACCACCGGCCGCTTCACAGCACAGGGGGCTGTGCGCATGCGGATGGTCAGCAACAACGTGCCGCCGGAGGAAAGACTTTCATCTGTCGCCGGTGAAAAGCTGATTGCCACGGTGCAGAAGTCGACCGGAATCACGTTTGACTTGTTCAGCAGCTCAACGAAGTTTGACCGAGTCGAGATCCCCGGCCCTGCAGAAATCAGTAGCCGAGGCCACCTCCTCGTCGGGCGTTCGTTTTTTCTTGATGTTCCAAACATGACACTGGTTACAAAAGAGCCCGTTACCGTGACGGCCGTGGGTCGTAAGATTGAGGCTCAGGGTGCCGAAGTTGAGCTGCGCACACGCGCTTTCAAATTTGCCGGCCCTGTGCGCGGAACAGAAATTCCGCCGGCGCAGCCGGAAAAAGCTGCCCGCCCGCAAAAACGCAAGTCCGGTAGCAAGCGGACGAAGGCGACAGGAGGAGGGTGACGTTGAAAACTGCACTGCAGACTTCTGCACAAATTTACACGAACAAATTTTTCTGCGGTTTTTTCCTGCACGCAGCGGCAGTACTAGCCGCAAGTGTATCCGCCGGACTCATCGTTCCGCGCGCGCAGGCTGATTTTGAGGATTTGCCGCACACTCCACATGGGGCGGAAAAGCCGGCCGTAGGCAATACGCAGACTGCTCCGGTGGTCACACCAGATTCCACGCGTCCACCCTCGTCCGGATCAGGTGCATCTGCCTCCGGTAAAGATACGGGTGCAACTGTGGGCGGTTCTGTGAAGTCTTCGCAGGGCAAGAATTCATCCGCGAATAAAAATTCATCATCGGCCGCCTCCGCGCCCCAGTCGGATGAAGGCGATATGGAACACAACAGCGGCGCTCCGGTCAGTTACTCGGCCCAGTCGCTTGAGGGTTCGCTGACCAAAGGACGCATTCTTCTCAAGGGTGATGTTGAAATCGAGCAGGCCGATGCGATCATGAAATCCGATGTTGCTGAAATCTTCTCGAGCAAAGACACCTCAACGCCACAGCGCGCTCTGGCCAAAGGCCGCGTCAGCCTCAAAAAGGCTGCAACCGCCACCGCGCAGGAGTTGCGTGCCGTGGCCAACGAGCTCGAATATTTTATTCCTAAGCGCAAAGTGATCCTCAAAGGCAAACCGAAAATTTGGCGTGGCCGTGAGCTACTGCAGGGCGAGGTGATTGAAGTCTTTCTCGACACCAATGAAATCAAGGTGCGCGGAGCACGCGGTGTGATGGAACCTCCCGCTGCATCGCCCGCAGCGGCTGGAAATTCCACGGCGTCTGGCGTACAAAACGCTCCGGCAAAGAAATCTTCTCAAACGGGACGCAAATGAACGACTCCGTCGGCGGACGCCTTACATCTAAACATCTCATGCGAAAATTCGACGGACGTGTCGTCGTTCAGGATGCGAGTTTTTACGTTCAGCGTGGAGAAATTGTCGGTTTGCTCGGACCAAACGGTGCTGGCAAGACAACCAGCTTTTACATGACCGTGGGTCTGCTGGCTCCAACCTCAGGGCGTGTTGAAATCGACGGAGTGGACATCACGGAGTTGCCCATTCACAAGCGTGCGCGCATGGGGATTGGTTACCTGCCGCAAAATGCGAGCGTGTTTCGCAAACTCAGCGTGGAAGACAACATCACGGCCGTCATGGAAGTGTGGGGAATTCCGCGACAAGACCGCAAGGCCCTGCTCGAGCGGCTTATCGAACAATTCGGCATTGGCCACATCCGCAAATCGCTGGGTATTTCCTTGTCGGGCGGTGAGCGCCGCAGGCTTGAGATTGCCCGCACGCTGGTCATGTCGCCGCGCTTTTTGCTTCTCGATGAGCCATTTGCAGGCATCGACCCAGTGACGGTCGACGAAATTCAAAAACTCATCGCGAGGCTCGTGCGTGAAGAGAACCTTGGGGTGCTCATCACCGACCACAACGTCCGCGAAACTCTCGGCGTCTGTCATCGTGCTTATATTCTGGCGGGTGGTCAGATTCTCGCTGAGGGCGACCCTCAGGAAGTGGCGCGCATGGATCGCGTCAAAGAAGTCTATCTAGGCGAAAACTTTACGCTTTAAAAGTGGAAGGGCCGGGGAGAGGTCCCTCTCATCCCGCCTGCGGCGCCCCATTCCCTGGGTGAACTCCAGCCCTCTATTCACTTTTATTGGTCGTTTGACAAACTTTTATAGCGGGCCTTACTGGCCGTCAAGTCAAGATTGTTTATTAATTCTTAACATCAGGAAATTTCATAAGTAAAAGTCTGGCTCACCGGCCACAATCGCGCGCGCGCGGCCACAGAGTGGTTCCGCATAGTCGCCATTCCGATTGCTGAGCAAATCATCGAGCGGAATCCATGCGGCCTGTTTAACCTCATCACAACTCTGCCGTTCCGGAACGGCTTGTAATAACTGGCCCTGAGAGGGCGTGACGAGGTAACAAAATCCGCGCAGAATCCCATTCTGCCATTGGCGGGTGACTTCCAAAACAGCTTCCGCGCTCCAGCCAAGCTCCTCATTAAGCTCACGCAACAGAGCCTGCCGCGGCGTTTCGCCTGCATCGGCTTCGCCGCCAAAGCTGTCCCAAGCAAAATCGAGATAGTTGCGCTGCATCAAAAAACATTCGAAAGCAGCGGAATTCTCGCGGATCAATTGATGCTGGAGGGTGAGCGGCTTTTGTAAAAAATCAGCCTGAGCCGAGGTTGCCCACGGGCGGATGAAGAAGGCGGTTGCAAAGCAGGCCGGCTGCAGACTCCGCTGCACGGTTCCCAGTTCGGCAACGATGTCCGCGTAAAGTTCATCCCGCGAGCCTGTGTATTGTGTGTGGAAAAGTTCCGCATCGGGCACTCCCGCCAGCTCCCACGGGGTCTTTTGTGGCTGTGTTTCGTTACCAAAACGCGGGATCAGGTGCCAATGTAAGTGCTCAACCACGTTGCCGAACTTCACAACATTCAGATGTTTTGCGCGGGTAACGCGACGCACGGCACTTTCCAGTTGGAAGAGTTCGGCCTGTGTGTGGATAAAGTGTGGATACTTTAATTGCGAAGGGTCTTTGACGTGGCGTTTGGCAGTCACCTGCATCGCCCCCTGCCAGCGCTGCGCAAACGGCCCGCGTGTGACAACCACGTTTTTGAGCTCACAAACAAAGTCGCCCTGTACCTGCGGCTGTGCGGCGAGTTTGCAGAGCGGACAATCGGCTTTGAAATTGACGATCAGGTTCTGGCTGCTGGTGGTGTGACGGTGCGAAGAGTCCATTCTTCGGTGTCCTCCCGATATTGCAAACGGTGGGCTGCGAGAGTCAGGCCGCTTTGTTCCGAGACCTCAAGCAAAAATCCGCACAGCCACAAATCATTCTCAGACACTTCCTGTGGTTTTTTCTGCTTGGGACTAAAGTAACGGCACATTGATCCAGCCAGCGACATGCCGATCACAGATTCATAGGGGCCGGTCATGCCAACGTCCGTCAGGAATGCTGTGCCTTTGCGGGTGAGGCGCTCGTCGCTTGTGGGAGTGTGCGTGTGGGTGCCGATCATTCCTGCCGCGACTCCATCCATGAACCAAGCAATTGCCTGTTTTTCACTGCTCGCTTCGGCGTGTACGTCAATAATTACGATCCCTTGCCCGCCACGAACCTTCGCTTCGAGGGTTGGGCGCACGCTTTCAAGGAATTCAAATGGGTCATTGTACTCATGCTTCATAGCAAAGAGTCCCATCAGGTTCACAACCATCAAGCGCCGGTGTGACTGGGGAATTTCAAACTCTGGAATCGCGGTAATTCCTTCGAGGTTTTTCAGATTTTGCGGGAGTACCATGCGGTTGCCCGACTTACGGATGGCGTGTACCTCGGGTTTGTCGCACCAGTGGTTGCCCATGGTGATGACGTCCACCCCGACTGCGGGAGCAGTCAGTTCGTTGAAGATTTTTTGTGTGATGCCAAAGCCGCCCGCAAGGTTTTCACCGTTGACGGTCACCATGTTGAGTTGTGCACGGTGACGCAGCTGAGGAAGAACGCTTTTGAGAATTTTGCGGCCGGGGCGGCCGATGACGTCGCCCATCATCAGGATGCGCACGACGCCGCCGGTGTGCGAGGCGGGAATGAGTGCCTGCGGCAGTGCCTCAAAAAACGCTTCATTCCCTTTAAAATACTGGACACCGCTCATGACTTTGAATCCACCTTTACGCAGGCCTTATTTGGCCAAGTGGGTCACTCGCTGTTCACGCACCATCGTGACACGGACTTGGCCGGGGTAATTGAGGTCGCTGCGGATCTTCTTCGCAACCGAGCGTGCCAATGCACTCACGGCGCTGTCGTCGGTCACAGTTGGCGAAACCATGGCGCGGACCTCACGTCCGGACCTAATCACATAGGCTTGTTCAACGCCAGACATATCTGCAACAACGGTCTCCATTTCACGCATGCGGCCCATCGACTTCTCAAGGTAGTCGCGGCGTGCACCCGGACGATAGGTACTCATCGAGTTGGCAATCTGAACAACCACGGCAATCGGGCCCACACCCTGATTTTGTTCTGCATGGTGCTTGGCGGCAGCCTCAATCACCTCTGCCGATTCGCCGCATTTCTGCAGGAATTGTGCACCCACGCCGGAGTGGTGACCTTCATTTTCTTCGTCAAGCGCCTTGCCGATATCGTGAAGGAGTCCGGCACGCTTAGCGATGCGCACATTGAGTTCGAGCTCACCCGCGAGGATTCCAGAGAGCTGAGAAACTTCAACACAATGTTGCAGAACAGATTGCGCACCTGAGGTGCGGAACTTCAGCTTGCCCAAGGCCGTAATGACCTCAGGGTGCAAACCTTGAACACCGCAGTCGAACGCCGCGCGTTCGCCGGCTTCACGCACCATTTCGTCGAACTCTTTGGACACCTTGCTGACAATCTCGTCGATGCGCGCAGGATGAATTCGTCCGTCAGCGAGCAGTCGCTCGATGGCAACTTTGGCAATCTCGCGGCGCATCGGGTTGAAGCAGGAAATGAGAATCGCTTCAGGCGTGTCGTCGATGATGATGTCAACACCGGTGGCCTGTTCGATGGCGCGGATGTTGCGGCCTTCGCGGCCGATGATGCGGCCTTTCATGTCGTCCGACGGAAGACTGATAACACTCACGCAGGCATCGGTGACAAACTCGTTGGCCATACGCTGAATGGATGTGGCAACCACCGAACGGGCTTTGTCTTCTGCGGTGCGGCGAGCTTCTTCCTCAAGGCGACGAATCTCTTCAGCCGTATCGCGACGCACTTCACTTTCAATTGATTGCTTGAGCATGTCGCGCGCTTCATCCAATGACAAGCGGGCAACACTTTCGAGCTTCTCCTGACTTTCACGCAGCGTGCGTTCTGCACCTTTGATTGCGTCGGCAGCGCGGCGTTCTTCACGCTCCACGTGCTCAGCCAATTTTTTGAGGTCCTTCTCTTTTTGTTCGAGCTGCTGCTCGCGCTTGTCGAGAGTTTCCTCGCGCTTTTGAATGCGTTTTTCGACCTTCTGCAACTCAAGGGTTTTTTCCTTTTGGCTGCGGTCGTGGTCGCGTCCTTCACGGACGGCGAGGTCTTTCGCCTCGCGCAGAGCATTCTTCACAATTTGATCAGATTCCTGACGGGCTTGATTGAGCCGTCGTTCGGCATCGGCACGCTGGATTTCCAGCTCTTTCGACTTGGCACGCATATTCACTGCATAAACAGCAACGAATGCGCCCGCAGCCACCAGCAGTCCGACAGCCAGCATCAAAATAATTTCAAGGGCGGTCATTCACGTAAACCTCAAAGGGACACAATAACTTCAAGGGCTGAGCATATTCCAAAACGCAAAAAAAAACGACCCCGAAAGGAGTCGTTTCTTGCCCTTAAAGAGGGGGGGGCATTGGTGCGGATGGACGGACTCGAACCGTCATGCCTCGCGGCACACGCCCCTCAAACGTGCGTGTCTACCAATTTCACCACATCCGCAGTGGAGTCGGTGATTAGCGCAGGGGTCGGGGTTCGTCAACAGTCCAAATGCCCTGTCGCTGATCTTTTTAAAAAACCCGCGCTCACTCGCTCGCACAGCCCGCTGTTGCGCAGGCCGGAGCCGCGCAGGTTGCGGCAGAATCTGAGCTGGCCGCAGCGGGAGCCTCGGATTTCGCATCGGTGTTGGTTGAAGCCGAAGACGCGCTCGGATTGCTGCCTTTGTAGTCGGTCACGTACCAGCCTGAGCCTTTCAGAGCGAAGCTGGTCTGGCTGACAAGCTTCTCAATGGGCGACGCGCACTTCTCGCAGTTCGTCGGCAGCGGGTCAGAGTGGCGCAGCAGGTGCTCTTCGACGTTGTTGCAGGCAGTGTTGGTGC
>JBEDKY010000253.1:0-2862 GCA_041171905.1 Pseudomonadota bacterium | reverse complement strand
GATGCAAAATTGAGGAAAATTACGGACACCGACCAAAGCAAAAGTGGGGTTCAGAGGGATAGCTGAGGTGGCTTTTTCAAAAGGATTCAACGCGCAACGGACCTAATTCGGCCTAGACCCTACCTAAAAATGGAATCACTCCAGCACTGAACCTCCTTTCAAAGTTCAGCGCGCCTACGGCGCGCCCTCTCTCCGCCAACAAAATTAAAAAGCTTAGAACTTTTTGTAATTACCAACCGAAAATGTCAGGGGTTATCTCCCAAGCGATTATGTCAGTACCCGGGGTTTAGACTGTCTCCTTCCAAGGAATGGGGAGGGGCTATGGCCAAGAAGGGGTCGATCGTGTCGGCTGATGAACAAATCCGTTATGAGAGCATACAATCCTACCTCCAAGGTGAAATATCCCTGAAAGAACTGGCTTCTGTCCTCAATCGAACAGAAAGGCAGACGTACCGGTTGATAGCCAAAGTGAAGCAGCACGGTCTCAAAGGGGTCTTCCACGGCAATCAAGGCCGAACACCTAAGAACAAGATTTCTGAATTCATGAAAAAGAGAGTTCAAGACATCGTCCGCACAACCTACTTCGACTTCAATTGCCTTCATATGCAAGAGCGGCTTCGAGAAGACCTTCAACTTGATATCAAGCGCGAGACTTTGCGTTCTTGGTGCAGAGAAATCGGTGTTGCAAAAAACAAAAGGCGCCTGCGCAGAAAGCCGCGCTCTACAAGAGAAAGGCACTGCAAACGTGGCTTTCTTCTGCAAATGGATGGCTCGCACCATGAATGGATTCCTGGGAGTGAATGGGTGCTCATCTCGATTATTGACGATGCCACAAGCGAACTTCACTACTGCCAGTTTCATCATGGAGAGACGACCAATGCTTGCCTCAGTGGCCTGCGGGCAGTCATTGAGCAGCTTGGCATTCCTCGTTTTATTTACGTTGACCGTGCGGGCCTCTACGGCGGACAAAAGCGCCAGAACTTCTCCGAGTTCGAGCGCGTCTGCAATGAGCTTGGCATTAAAATTATTTACGCAAATTCTCCGCAAGGAAAAGGCCGCGTTGAACGCAGTTTCCGCACTTTTCAAGACAGACTGAGTCCTGAACTTCGCCTGCGTAGAATTACCGACATGGGCAAAGCGAATCTGTTTCTTAATGAAGACTTCATTCCGAAGCAGTGGGGACAGTTCACGGTTGAACCGGCCTCTGCACTTGAAGATTGGCGGCCACTTCCTGAGGGATTTAATCTCAGTAAAGTGTTCTCTATCCAAAAGCACCGCAAAGTGAATCCGGGTGAGACAATCTCGCTGGATGCTCACGCGTTCCGAGTCGTTCACCCCGAAAAAATCTCACTTGCAGGTCAGACCGTTGAACTCAGATTCGACCTTCAGGGTCGGATGAGGATCTGGTTCGCGGGAACGGAGTTGAAATGGGACCGTGTTCGAAACCAGCAAAGGAATCGAGCACGTGGGGTTGCCTGACCCCCTGACATTATCGCTTGGGAGTTGACCTGACATAATCGCTTGGGAACAACAGGGATTTTAAGAAGCGGGCTCAAAACAATTAAAATCTAACAGACTTTCCAAAAATAAAATTACGAACACAAGAATTTTGGACTCAAGTTCCGGTTTGATCAGACGAAGAGCTGCCTTGGGAGTCTGAGCGAACTGGCTGGAGATTGATAAATGCTTTTTAAAAAAAGGGGTTCAACAGTTATGGTCCAGAAACACCTCGTTTTCCCAATTATTATTGCTGCGCTCGTATCTGGCTGTAAACCCTCACAGCAGCTATCCGGAGAAACCTCCAGCCTACCTTCGCTCAATGACGACGTTCACGCTGTAATTTTGCATCTTTCAGCAGACGAGGATGAAAGTAAGAAGGTTATTGAGTATTGGAACAAAGTTCGAGATGACGATTACGTGAAGCGTGCCCAGGTTGTTAGTACAGAACGAATTCCCTCTGCGGCTTCTTTGTACATCTGCGGAAGTTGGTATCGGGTTGTTGTTATTGAAAAATCAATGAAGGAAGCACTTGGAACCCTGCGGGCTGCTAGGGAGATCGTTAGTCACAGCGAAAGAAATATTTTGGAAAAAATTAAGGGAAATACCTGGGATAAAATCTTCGGGGGAGGTAGAGTTACGTTAAAAAATCCATACCTCGTGAACTGGCGAAATTGGTGCCCGGATAAAAAACATCTAGCAGGACCGGAATAGCCTTCGGACGAAACGTGTCAATGATTTTCCAGAATGTCTGCGCACTTCGTTGCACCATTTGACAAACTTGCTCATGAAGCTCCGGGCCTCTTGCACAGAGCCGAACCTGTCTGGAAAGGCAGGCACGTATCTTATGTTTTTGAACATGGACTCGCTGACGGGCTTGTCGTTGGAAGATAACAGTGATGGGCTTTGCTTTGTCGGCTTCGTCTTTTTTGGTACGACCAAGTCCCTGCTTGAAGCGTTCATGCTCTGCGCGTGAGACACGGCGAAACGTTTTTGCCTGCTCACGTGAGATGGGCGGCATGGTCTCCCAGTCATAACCAGCCCAACGACTTTTTGTCTGCTCTGGTGAGTTTGCGCGCCAAGAATTTGTTCTTCTGGAAGTCAATCTCAATGGCTGACCTGCAGAAATTTGGGTTCAATTGAACGCAAACTGCACACATTTGCGTTCAATTGCGTTCAACGGGGCCACGTGTCGATGGATGTCGGTGAGTTTCTGTCGGTGTCGTGAAAAACAGATGCTGTTGTGAGAGTTGAAAAAGTTTAATCTATTTTAATTAATGGAGCGACGGCTTGCGAATCCCGGTGAGTAAGCCGGGGGAATCTCAGTGTATAGGCCGAATTAAGCCCATTGCGCATCGAACCCTC
>JBEDKY010000252.1:0-7946 GCA_041171905.1 Pseudomonadota bacterium | reverse complement strand
ACACAGGCTAGATTTTTTTCGGCGCGCCTGGCAGATGTACCTGCCCTCGACAGATGCTGATGCGATCTTTGCCTACCTTGAGGACATTGATGCTCTCAGACATCAGTTTTCTGGGGACTCTTCGGCACAAGAGAAAGTTCTCAATCACATTGAAAAAGTCGACCAAATAGTCGGAGGGCTGATTCAGTCTTTGCCAAAAGAGACCAATGTTGTGATCATGGGTGACCATGGCATGTCGACCGTCACAAAAGAATTGAACATCAGAGCGATAGTTCCAGAAAATGCACTGAAAGAATCAATTGTGTATACGTCGGGCGGTACACTTTTGATGTATCCTAAAACTGCGGCGATTGATAAATTCAACTCAACTGCCTCTCACCCATGGTTGACTCAGACTCAGGAAGCACTGCTCAATTTTCGAATGAGTGAGTTGCGTGGCCCTGTTTTTGAAAAGGTTTTGGTGAAAGGCACATCTGCAATGCGCGCAGAGGGTCTTGATCACCCCAATGGCCCCTGGTTGATCGCATTTGCAAACGAGAGCGTCGGCCTGCAAAACTCAGTGACTGGGACGCTCGTGCTTGCAGACACGAAAAATCCGTCATTGCCGCTGCCGCGTCCCAGAGGTCAGCACGGCCACAATGCTGAGAACAATTCGATGAGGGCATTTCTGTCCATGTGGGGACCAAACCTCGATTCGCTTCAAGCAAATCAGCTCAAATACAACACTGATGTCGTTCCGGCAGTCGCCAAGGCAATGAATTGGCCCTCTCCCAAACATTGCAGTGGACGGTCAAAATGAGAGTGTTTTTGTTCGCCGCCTCACTGTTGCTGAGCGGTTGTGCTACTTACACCGATCAAACTGCGGCCATGCGTACTAAACTCGTACATGGTCAGTCACAAGAGGCACTCGAAACTCTCGAAAAAAGTCCGATTGCTAAACGAAAGCGCGATGAAGTTCTGTTCCGAATGGAGCGCGGTATGCTCCACTATCTGAGCGGCAACCATGAGAAGGCCGTCAAAGACTGGGAAAAATCCTTCTACCGCTCCGAAGAGCTCTACACCTTGAGTATTTCCAAAACAGCTGCAAGTTTGGCTGTGTCTGAAGACATGACCGACTATGAGGGCGAAGAGCATGAGCGGGTTCTGATTCCCATTTTCTCGTCACTCTCCTTTTTCTCAATGGGAAATCTAAGTGCGGCTCTGGTTGAGATCAGACGCGCTTACAATCTCATCAGCAAGCTTAAACTCGACAGCGACAGCAAAGTTTTGCGCATTGACGGCTTTCCCTTTTTTATTTCTGGTCTGCTCTATGAGTCCAATGCAAATTGGGATGCCGCAATCATAGAGTACCGAAAGGCACTCAAGTTTTATAAAACAGATCAGTGGCCGAGCCATGGAGTTGATCGATTGGTTGCTGATTCTCTTTGGAGGGTTGCCGAATTCAGAGGACGCAGCGAAATCACAAAAGAACTCGAGGAGAGTGGTTTTCGCAAACCAAAAGACACGTTGAGTGAAAGACTTGCTCAGGGAGAGGTCATTCTGATTTTCGAAAGCGGTCAGAGTCCAATTAAGGTCGCACGCGACTATCCGATCGATCATGGAACGGGAGTAGTCAACATCTCATTTCCCGCGTATCAGGCAATTACACGTTCAAATCCGTCAGTGAGAATTTCGTGCGATGGAAGAGAATGCGAAAAAACGAGTAAAGCCTCGGACGTTGCCGTTCTTGCCGAAAGGGCTCTAGAGCATCGCAGACTCAAAGATATCGCTAAAATGACCGCACGACTGATTGTGAAGCAAGGCTCAAGGGAGGCTGCGAGAAAACATCTTGGCGAATTGGGAGGCTTCGCAGTAATGCTGGCAAACGCCGCAACAGAGCGTGCCGACACACGCAGCTGGACACTCCTTCCCGAAAACATTCAGATTGCCAGAGTAACGGTACCGCCCGAGCAAACCGTAAAACTCACAGTTGATTCACAAAACACAATCGAAGGTAAATCTTGGTCTGTGAAGGTTCCCGCCGGCAAGAAAAAGCTACTGCGTGTGAGGAGCATGTACTAATCGATTCAGTGGCGGGCAATCCAACCGTACTCCGCCATCAGCCCTTGAATCAGTGATGGTGCATCAAACGACACCAGCCGTTCTGTCGAATGCGGAACAGGCATCGCAGTTCGCAGCAGAGTGTGAACCTGTGTCTTCATGTCCACATCCTGATATTGATGAGATGTCATAGCGAGCACGGCAGCAACCTGCGCAGCAGACGCCGATGTCCCACTCATAAATCCGAAGTCGCGTTTCGTAAGCGTAGAATAAATCCGCTCGCCCGGAGCTAGCAACGTTAATCCCAGCTCATTGGCGGCCAACTGACTGAACCAAGCGGGACGCGAGCAAACGTCGGAGGCAGAAACTGGCAACAGCGCACCTTCTGACTCATGAAATCGGCCAGCCCATGCCGCAGGAAAGATACGTTGTCCTGCCGATCTACGCCCAAACTCAAAATTTCCCGCGGGGACTACGAGCGCAACATCAAAGTCAAGAATCTTTTTGATTTTTGTTTCCAGTTGTTCAAGAAATTCAGATGTCAGTCCGTCGGATTCATAGAATGCCCACGACAGCAGAATCACCCTACTGCGGCTGTCATTCTTATCTCTGCGAGTGACGAGAGACAAAAGGATTGTGTCAAGGCTGGCTAGCACATCGTCACCAGAAATTCTTGGCCCCTCGCGCGTTGACGTGACCGGCAGCGGATACACCCTAACCTGAAGCCCGGGAACAACTCCCACAGTACCCTCTCCGTTACGCAAAGCAGACATCAAGCCAGCGATGTGAGTCCCGTGTGCATCCGGTCGATGCGTTGTCTCGCTGTTCGAATCAGCAAGCGTGATTGTCCCCCGCAGGTCGGGATGATCTAGGTCGGGCATCGAATCATTCAACCAAACCTCTCCGAGATGCTGACCCGGGTTCGTCATGGTTGAATCCCAAATCCGGGACGACGAAGGGGTGAGCGGATTGGTCTGCGGACAGGACTCCGATTCAGGTGATGGCCTGTCGGTCGAGCGATCAGCACCGATCCAGTAGGCATTCTCTTCTGCATGAACACCACGGGCAGAATCCAAGTTTTGATCGAGAGTCAAAGGGAATCGTTCAAACCAAGGATTTGGCCAGCCCAGCAAATGCCACTGCAACGCCAGACCACCATCCTGGACTGGGACAATATTCATCGCCTGCAATCGTCCCCAGTTGCCTTGAACGAGCGAATGTTTTGGAAACGAGACACCGGAATTTTCATCCAACGACACAGCATTGAGTCGAAAGTTGCTCTCCTGCCGGTCGAGATAAACTGCCGACACAAATGCGAACGCGAGTCCAACAAGCCCCCCCGCCGTGATAAGGAGCAGTTTTGCTGCACCGGCTGGCTTTAATTGGAAAAATTTCCTAATAATTGAGTACACGGTTGTTCTCCGATCCACTCTGAGGATCAGATCGGAAAAAAATGCCGATACATGAGCTTTTCTTATATTTTTCGCGCATTCAGGCGCTCGGCGGGGCCTAATTGAAAGATTCTGAGAGTGAGCAAAAAGCTCTTTTAAAACACAAAAATAAAAGCTCTTTTTATCTCTGGTTTCAAATACTTGAATCTAATAAAACTAGCTACTTCGCTACCCTTGCCGCGGGCCTGCTCTCGATCATTCCGGCAACAGCTCTCGTCCTGCTGGTGACCTACACTATTTCCATGCTTCAAGGCACGCCCAGACCACTGCCCTGGCCTGAGTTGCTGGGAGAGCATGCAAGTCGTTGGGTTATTCCACTAGTCCGTGGCACTGCCTACGAGGCTGGACTCTCGTTGCAAGCACTGAAGTGGTTCATGGTTCCTGCCCTCATAGCAACCGCCATTCTCGGCAACCTACTCAAATCATTTCAAGAATACAGAATTGAAGACATTGGTGAGCGAATAAGTCGACGACTCAGGTCAGGCGTTGCGGCCAAATTCCTGGCAACAAATTTTGAAGGCGCACAACAGATCTCGGGATCGCTTCTTGCAAATCTCGTCGGCGACGACTCTCGAGAAATACGTCAGTGCTTCACTCGCCTGTTTGGAAGCGTACCCGTCGAACTGATTTCTGCATTCGTTTATTTCACTTTGCTTGCAGTTTTAGACACACAACTTTTCGTTTTGTTCTTTGCAATTTTTTTACCGGCTGGAATCATAGTGAGACTGACCGGAAAATATCTCAGGACGCTTGCCAAAGCAGGCGTCGATGTCCAAACCGAACTGACTCAGTCGTTCCTCGAAAAAATGCGCGGATGGCAAACCATACGAACTTTCTCTGCTCAGGATTTTGAACTTCTCCGATTCGACGGCAAGAACAGCGTTATTTACAATATCTGGAGACGATCTGCGCGCGCAAAAGCGTTGTCGGCCCCGAGCGTCGAGTGGCTCGGTATAGCCGCAGGAGCATGCGTGCTGATATTGGCTTTGCGCAGAGTTTCTGAAGGCGCTTTGCCGAGCAGTATTCTCACCGCTTTTCTTGTGACAGTGGCTCAGCTGTCCAATTCGTTCCAAACGGTCGTGAGTCAACTCAATTCAACAAAAAAAGGCAATGCAGCACTGCGAAGAATGATGGATTTTCTTGAATGCGAAGTCAGCGCTTCCATTCAAGAACAAGTGAGTGCTCGTGGACGTGTGCCAACTTTGGGCGAGAGACCAAACGCTCACAATTTTTCATTCGAACTGAATCAAATTTCACTCAGGCATCCCAACAATGATTCTCGTTTTCTCTGCCGCGATCTCGCTGTTGAATTGAGGAGCGGCGACTCACTTGCGATTACCGGCCCATCGGGTTCCGGAAAATCCACTCTGATTGAGTGTCTTGCAGGTTTGAGAAAGCCTTTTTCAGGTTCAACAACACTGAGGATGAGCGAAAAATCCATCGAAAACCCAACGACATCCGATCACCTCAAACTCGCATATTTATCGCAAGAACCTTTTGTTTTCGCCGGTTCAATCGGAGAAAATGTCACCTATCCAGAACAATTCAATCCAAATTCGCAACAACAGACTGAGAAGATTTTGGACTCACTGAGAAATGCCTGTCTTGCCTCCAAGGACATTCAACAGAATGCCCTCAACTTGTCGGGTGGTGAACGGCAGCGCCTTGTTTTCGCCCGCGGCTTTTATAATGAACCAAACCTTTGGATGATTGACGAGGGAACCTCGGCGCTTGATGCACAGACAGAACAGGAACTGATGAAAAACTTGCAGGTCGTCTCTCCTGATTCTCTCAAAATAATAATTGCACACCGGCCTTCTCTGTTGGGCTTCACGAACAAACGTCTTACTTTGGGATAAATCTGAAAGGGAGAATACAGATGCAGGTTTTGCAAGCCATCATTGCCGACCAAGAGTTCCGATCTGGCGAAGGAAATTTTAAATCATTCAACCCGGCAGACATCAGAGACGTGGTTGGTGTGTTCTCCAGCGCCGACAAGGATACCTGCAGAAAAGCGTGTGTCGCCGCCAAAGAGGCGTTCCCAGCATGGTCGAGAACACCCGCCCCGGTGCGGGCATCGGTGCTACAGAACTTTGCCCATCTCATCGAAAAGAACAAGAGCGCTCTTGCTCAACTCGTCACGAGAGAAATGGGAAAACCATTCCGTGAAGCACTCGGTGATGTTCAAGAAGCTATCGACACATGCCATTTCTTCGTTTCAGAAGGCCGCAGGCTCTATGGTCAGACGATTCCGAGCGAAATGCCGGACAAGGAGCTTTACACCTACCGCAGACCAGTCGGAGTTTTTGCCTGCATCACCGCTGGCAATTTTCCCGTGGCGGTTCCGTCCTGGTATTTTGTTCCTGCCCTGCTCTGTGGAAATACCTGCGTTTGGAAGCCGTCTGAAGACACACCTGAAACCTCGTTGGCGTTCTTCAAACTGCTGAAGGCGGCGGGAATTCCAAGAGGCGTGTTCAACATCGTTTTTGGCGAGGGCCCCACCACTGGTGCTGCACTCGTCGAATTGGTTGACGAGAGTCTCATTGATAAATTCGGATTCACTGGCAGCACTGAAATCGGACGCTTAATTGGTGAAGTGTGTGGCAGAAACCTTCAGACACCCTGCCTCGAGCTTGGAGGAAAGAACCCTCTGGTTGTTGCTCCTGATGCGAATTTGGAGGCAGCTGTGCATGGAGTCCTGTGGGCTGCGTTCGGAACTGCGGGCCAACGTTGCACTTCGCTGGGCAATCTGATTCTTCACGAGTCCATTAAGGAAAAATTTCTAGGCGCGCTCATGGAGAAAGTAGCCGCCATGAAGATTGGTGACCCAAAATCCTCTGACATTTTTTACGGACCGCTTATCAGTCAAAAATTCCTGAACAATCACCTGCAAAATTTGAGCACCCTTTTGAAACCTCATCACCGCCTGCTCACGCCGCAAAATGGTCGGATAACAAAAGCGTCGATGTGGAAAAATTTCTCCGGTGAATGCGAGCACGGGCTTTATGCATTTCCGACCATTGTTGACGGAGTTGAGAGAAGCGACGAAATCTTCAACACAGAAACTTTTGGTCCTCTTATAAACGTTCTGACATACGGCACATTGGACGAAGCGATAAACCTCGCCAATGCGACAGGTTTCGGTTTAAGCTCCTCGATCTACACGCAGAATCTTCAAAATATTTATCAATTCAAAACCCGAATTTCTGCAGGCATGACCAGTATCAACAACAGTACGACAGGTGCAGAGGCGCACCTGCCCTTCGGTGGTAACGGCAAGAGCGGCAATGGCAGCCGACAGTCGGGTATCTGGGTGCTCGATCAATTCACACGCTGGCAGGCCGTCAATATGGACCTGAGCGGCCGTCTTCAGCTAGCCCAAATGGACACTGGGTATATTTCTCCCAGCGAGATAGTTTTGCCTACTCAATTCTGAACGCAGCACTGCATTTACTAGTGCGCTCAGCGGAGCTTCTCCCAGATACACTGAAATGTGAGTCTGGGAGAAAACTATGGAACAGGTTTCGCCATTCGATCAGTACCTGACAGCTGAGCTTGAAACCGAACGGTGTAAGACAATTCCAAAGCTCGCAACACCATCGGCGAATTCTGCTGAGTCACTCGCCATGTGGTCGGTCATGGCCTTGCTACCTTCCAGACTGGAGCGTGTCCAACTCGCGAGCTCGCTTCACGTCAACAGCTTCCCCGAAGGAAACTGGTCACTTTGCACATCGCTTCTTCACGACAGCGAACAGGACGTCGTCGGAAATGCCATAAACTCGATGACACGCGCGAAGACCCGAGGATTTGCGCACCGCGCATTTCATTACTTACGGAGCCCTGAGCGTCCACAGCGCATACTCTATTGCCTTGCAAGGTATTGTGAAGAAGCCGATGACAGACGAATTGCTGAGCAGCTCGCGCCCACGCTCGCCTCTGACCTATCGGACGCGTATCTCGCCCGATCCTTCAATGCACTCTACAAGCATGGAATCAAAAGCGATGCTGCACTCCGTGTCGCAATGGAACTGGTTGAATCGCATATTGATGCGACGAACATGGATAGGAAAGCCGCAGTCGCAGCGATTACCTACCTGTTTTTTGCGGGCTCCAAAGAGCAAATAAAGAAGCTCAGAGATATTCAGGAGCGAGTCACGATTCCAGAACTGCGCAGACTTCTCAATTGGGGATTTCAAGAAATTTCTCAAATTTGCCAGAATCAGGACATCACTCTTTGGACATTTTCCGGCGTCGTTTTCTGGGAAAGAAATCTAAATACATCAAATTCGAATTACACGGGCTATGGATGCTTCAGCTCCGACGAACTTTTGGCCGGACTGCGACAATTGGAGAAGTCAGCAAAGTTGCCAACTAATCCGCTGCTGACTGAAAAGGTGCTCAGTTTGGGCGATCCCAGTTGCTCAAACTGGCTCGCAGAGCATCACAAGTTTGGTG
>JBEDKY010000251.1:0-4127 GCA_041171905.1 Pseudomonadota bacterium | reverse complement strand
TTCCAGATTTGACGTCTTTTGAATAATGGTCGCAGATCCCGCGCCGGTGATGCTTATCTCAGCGGGCAAGTCCTTCAGATTTTCGTCAGTGGCTGAACTTTCATTGGCTGCCTTGACCGCCTCGACCTTCACTGCCAATGCCCTGCAAGGGAAATGCCCGCCAGTCACATGAGCATTCTCATCGCCGTTGAGCTTCTCCTTGAAGCCCTTCAACTGAACATCTTCCAGACATCCGCCTTTTTCGCTGAACTTCATCATGAGGTCGCTTCGCTCGAGAAACTGGGTTCCTCCGGCAGAGAGCGATGGCTCTTGAGCTGAAGCTATCGGTGCGCTCCACGAAAAAGACATGGCAATCAGGAGTGCTGCTTTTGCTAATTTTAGATTCGTCTCTTTGTATTTTGCGCTCACGCTTTAATATCCCTGAGGATTAAGGTTGGTAATGGAAAAGCTCAGCGGTTCGGTGGCAAATCCAGACCGCCCGGGTGCCATGGATGACATTTGCAAAGCCGAACAACGGCCAGAAATGAACCTCTCAGAATCCCGCGGCCTGCAATACATTCCAAAGCATATTGCGAACATGTCGGATAAAACCGGCATCGGGGGCCGAGCGCTGGAGAGATACACCGTTGGTAAACCCTTATCAAGGCGATGGCAGCCGAGCCCAGCATTCGGTCCATTTTGGAGAGCCTAATCAACATTTTGCTTCCTCGCCGCGTGACCCGAAGTGAGCGCCCTTTCGAGTGCCTTGCTGAGATCTTTAACCAAGGTGGTGAATGCAATCGAAAGGCAGTCCCGACTGCAAACGAACAGGCAATCCACATGGACGATTTGCTGCCTGCAGAGAATCTCAGCAAAACTCTCCTTCGGTAGTTGCTGAACTGCGGAGCGAACCCGGCGTTTTGCCCGGTTACGATCTACAGCCTCCTTGGACACCTGCTTTTTCGAGGCCAAAATTGCCACGTCGATACTCGGTGTTTTCTCGGAAAGAGAATCATTGGAATGCTCTATCTTTAAACAAAGACATAGTATTGAACCCGCTCGTGCTCGCGAGATTGCGTCTTTGCGCTGGCCTCTGCCGCCGCTGTGGGCCAGACGGCGAAAGGTGAGCGTTTGTCCTTTTTTGCAAATATCTGTAATAATTGTGTTTTGTTCCAAGAATACGCTATCCCGCCGCAAACAATTGACACTCTCTCAACGGAAGCCTTCGTGAAACCGAAGAAAGGAAGATGAGAGGGATATCCCGATGAATCTAAGGACTGTCAATGCCCATCCGAGCCTTCGGTATTTTGCGTTTGTGGTGCTCGTGTCTGCGGCGAGCATGACTCAAGTTGCATATGGAGAATCCAAAACGATTGCAATGATTTCAGCAGTTTCCGGGCCTGTTCAGGTGATTGGCAAGTCTGTCGGCAAGCAGGCCGAAAAGGGCGCGGCGCTGAGTGAAAGCGACTCAATCAAGACTGAAAAGGGTGGGATTGCGCAAATCAAGTTCAACGATGGCAGCTCTTTCACCATCTATGAGAATTCTTCGATTCGTATCGAGCACTACAAGAAACGGCCCGCGGGAGAACGCGGATTGGCGGAAACAACATTTGACGTCCTAAACGGCAAACTGAAGTTTTTCGTCAACCCAAAAGCAAAAGAGAAGGCCAACACAAAGTTCCGGACGAAAACTGCCGTCATGGGTATCCGCGGAACGAGCGGAATCATTTCAGTTGGCACAGACGGGGCCACTCAGCTGGTCGTCCTGACCGGACTTGTTGAGGTCAAAAATCCGAAAATTCCCGAGTTGTCCGTTTCGGTCGCGCCGAATTATTCAACCAAAATTGGTTCAAGTTCGGCTCCCGAGGCACCCGCTCCTGTTTCGCGCGAAGACATTAAAAATCTGCTGCCAGAAGTCCCTAAAGGTGCTGAGTTCACGGAGGACGGTCCGTCGACAATTCGTCCACAGTCTCCTGAAGCCCCCGCCAACGAACAGAAACAGCAAGAGCGGCCCACGGAGGACAAAGAGTCGGGCTCCAAGGCTCCAGTAAAAGATGCGGGAGATGGCAAGGAGTCTGTCTCCACTTCTCCAAGTCAGCCAAAGAAAGACGAACGTGCTCCGAGCTCTTCAGCAAATCGAGCTCCGATACAGTCGAGACCCATCTTCGCACCGGGTGGAAGTGTGGTGAACAGAAACACTTCCGGCACGGAAGTGAGTCCATCATCCCTTCGTGGTGTCGGAACCATCGAAGGTGGCACTCAGGCCCCCGCCAAGAGTGAATCCGTTGCGCGCGAAAGCACAGCTGAGGAGGTTTTGTCTGCCGAGAATCAACAATCAGTTGTTCAGCAGAATGTCGTTACACCGACGAGGGTTGTAAATCAGATACAGACAGTGATTGAAAGAACAGTTGATGAAACGCAGGCAAAAGTTCAAGAGCGGGTCGTCGAGCCGGTGCTGCCTGTTAAACAGCCACAGAAGGTGAAAGTAAATATCTCGTTACCTGGCGATTGATTTTGGATCATTGCGTTTAGATAAATTAAGAAGCTCCAGTTTCGGAACAGTGAGTAGGAAATTCCGTTTGCGGTTTGGAAAGCTAATTTTTCTCTGTAAAAGTTCACCGGATTCAGTCACAAGAGTGAGTTGAGCGACTTCTGAATCTTGTATTTTTTTGTCTCTGGTAACACGAAAGACGTGGGATTTCTTGCGTTCTTTCCAGACGCTCAGTGGTTTGTCCCATAAATAGAGCCTGAATTTTCTGTCGTTGTGTCGGACTGTCAAGAGAATTTCATTCTTCCCAATGTTTTTTGGATAAACAATTTTTTCGACTGTCAGAAAATCCTTCAGCCACAATTCGGCTGCACCTGCGTTGTCGGGGAAGGAACTGATCAGACGATTCGTCGCGTCCAAATTTGCGGAGGTCAAAAAGCATTCATGCAGGTTGGGGGCGTCGTTCCAGCTGCTGCATTTGAGTTGTGCTGGAGCAGAAAGTCCAAGGCTGACCGCCGCATCGTTCAGGTATTTGTCGAGAAGTGGCTTGGCCTTCTCGCTCATCTTTGAGTTGACAACTTCAAAAGCCAGTGTCTGTGGCGTAGGGGTAGGGATCTTTACGAGAGATGTGGTCTCTGTGTTTTCGGTTGAAATTAGCGTCGCGTTGCCCTCGTGCACTTCAGCAAGATCGAAAAAAACTGATGACTTGTATTCCAATGATCTGGGAATCAGAATCGTTCGTTGCATCTTAAAGGCGATTCCGTCGGCCTGAAGGATGAGTGATCTTCCGCTGCTCAGTTGTATTTTCTTCGACAAGAATCCAGATGCATTTGTCTTGCCGACGTGGATTTGTTCCGGATCAAAAATCGATATGTTCGCGTTCTTGACCGCCCGCCCGCCGGTTCCCCGTACGGTCACGTTTAATTCAAGCTGTGTTTTTCCCGACGACACCAATCCGGAGCGCAGATGATTCAGCTTTATTGCAGTTGCGAGCGCGCCGATTGCCGCAGCAACTGCGATAAAAACAAGAGATTTCTTAAAATTGGTCATACAAAGAAAGTCCCCCTGACTTCCATTATCACCGTATGGAAACATTCGCGGGAGTGCATTTTTGCCCAGTGAGAGTTTTGCTTTCCAGACTGAGTCATATGAGTCGGGATCGCCAGACCCTGCTTTTACCGCAGTACTCGAGCCTGAGATTCGCATTTGTCTTTTCGAGAAATATTTTTGTTCTCTGAATTTGCTTGCGGGTTGCCGCTATGCGCGCCTGAGTTATCTCGCCCGATCTGGCCGATGCAGAGGATTTTCCGCGAAGTACGGATGAAATTTGCGTCGATGCTAGTCCTGTCGGAAAATATTTCAGAATATCAATAATTTCAGAAATTCTGCGTGGCACTTTATTGGCCTTTTCGGAACGTAAAATTTGGTTTGACTTTAGCTCGCCAGTCGACGCCTTCATCATGTGATTCCTCCGATGTGAGGAGTTGCTCTGCAAGAGGCGTGCCAGCTGTCAATTTGCCGACCGGCAAGGCACGGCCGTGCGCTGCAGCCATGAATTTGAGAGCATGTTGGTATGATGAATCAATCCTTAGATTTTACACAATTGGCGCGCTGGCAACAAAGTGCCATGAAGAACAAGGCCCTGCTGCGGGTCCTGCAT
>JBEDKY010000250.1:0-2643 GCA_041171905.1 Pseudomonadota bacterium | reverse complement strand
CGCGTCGGCTGCGGCAGCGTCTGCCGGTTTCACAAAATCATGCCTCGGTAAATCATGGACATACCAAGCAAATGGCCAGGTCGCCTCTCCATGCATGGTCACCCTCGGCTTCTGCCGGTATTCCGCAGAGAGAGCCATCCAACGCTCGCGCACCTGTTTTGCCATCGGAGTGGTCTGAGTGAATACCAGCCGCTCGGTCGGGTTCGCCGAACTGGCAAATGAAACCCGAACCGCCTTGTAGGCAGAGAAAACGAGCAAAACGCCAGTCAGGTAAGCGACGACTCGTCCTCCGCCGCGCTGCCATCTGCTTTCCCATTCGGCAAGGGAATTCGTGACCTCCGATGACCTCGCTGCGGTGAGAGAGTCAATCCAAATTCGACCGCTCTCGATAATCCGACCAACCTCAAGACCTGCGAGAACAATCAACGGCAGCAAAACATAGACAAGCAGCCACGGGACTTTTTCCCCGACATACGAGTACACACCCACCGCACCTGTTGCCCACCACCAAAGAAACGCATCCAACTTTCGCCTCAAAGACACAGAAGCCATGAACGCAAACGCGCCCAACGCAACTGTGGCGAGAATCTGGAGTAGGTGACGCGAGTGAGCGATATGCAGCAACTGCGCAAATTGCTCTACCGCCTGACTCAGTGCTTCGGGCACAGAACGTCGCAGGCAAAACTCACCGATCGAGCAACCATCCTGCGTAAAGCCAACACGCGGCAGGAAGAATACAAATGAAACAAGCAAAATGGAGAGGGTAAAAACAAGCCTCGGTCTGGAAAAGATGCTCAACGGAAAACGCAAAGCAGAACCGGCAGCTGAAAGTGCGGCGAGTCGAACGCTCCGGTACCAGCCTGCGATCAATGCAGGAATGAGCGCGAACTCATAATTGAAAATCAATGGAGAGTGGTAATCGAAGGGGCCGTCGATACGCCGCTTTTGGTTTTGCTCCCACCAATAAAGCAGACTCTCGCGGTACAAACCATCAAGAATTCCATGCAAAGCGCCTTTTGAGTGTCTGAAGAAGCTCGAATAAAAAAGCACAAAGACGACAATAAAAACGAGTACACAGTTCACCCACAGGGCAATTTTTTCTGATGCAGACAAAAGCGGAATTGAGAGGTCCGTTTTTCTATCATCCTGGTCTGACGATTTGAATCTTGTCAGCAGCGCGATGGCAGCCGCACCCAGAAGCCAGATGAACACGTGCAGATACGAATTCTCTTTGTTGCAAAACTGCAGAGCCAAAAAAACACTGCTGCAGACTGCCATCCATGCCTGTCCCGTCCAGCGGAATCCGAAGAATCCTGCAAGCGAGCAGGCAATCCACAGTGAATTGAAAGCGTCTTCTCGGAGGAATCTGCCAAAGTACATGAACGTTGGGCTGAGCAATAAAAACAACGATATGGCGGTGGCAGCCACGGAGCCGATTCTTTTTCTCCACAGCAGGGGCAACAGAACAATGGCGATTCCGCAAAGAGCTGCCGGCAGGCGCGCTGTCGTCTCGCCAACGCCGAACACTTTCATGAACGCACCCACGAAATAATACAGAACCGGCCCGTGCAGCAGAGCGCTGTACTCGTGCGGATGACCTTGTGCCACGCGATTGGAATAATAAGCGTGAAGACTTTCATCGTGATGATAGGGTTTATCGCTTAGAAATAATATTCTGCTCAGTCCCGCGAACACAGCAGTCAAACCGCAGACAATCAACCAGACTCTGCCACTTCGCAGCCAGTTCGTGTTAATGTCGTTCTCAGTTGAGTCATTCGAAGACACAGACGTTCTCCTTGTTACAATCTCCTCGGAGCAGATTCTTTGAAGAAAACAATACCATACCAATTGGACCCCGAGGTATCTGCAGACCCTCATGTCTGCGCAGCCCGTCGGATTTGTCAGGTACTGCGTCAATCGGGCCACACTGCCTTTTGGGTGGGCGGTGCGGTGAGGGATCTGTTGCTCTCCCCTCAAACAACACCAAAAGACATCGACATTACAACAGATGCATCTTTCGAAGACGTTCGCAGATTGATCCCGCAAACGCGTGCCATCGGCAAGGCATTCGGCGTTGGTCTCGTCAGCGAAGGAAGCTTCTCATTCGAGGTTGCCACTTTCCGTAAGGAAGCTGATTATGCGGACCGCCGGCATCCAAGTTTTGTCGGCGTGGGAAGCATGGAGGAAGACAGCGAAAGACGCGACTTTACAATCAACGCCCTTTATTTCGATCCTATCGGCGGGACGATTGTAGACTTTCATGACGGACTGGACGATTTGAAGAATCGTGTCCTGCGCTGCGTCGGTGATGCGGACATCCGCCTTCACGAAGATCCTCTGCGCATTCTGCGTCTCTATCGTTTTGCCGGCAATCTTGGTTTTCACGTCGCAGAGGAAACCGACCGCTCGGCAAAGGCACTCGCAGCCGAGCTCACACACGTCAGCAAAGAACGGGTGCTTTTGGAGATTTCTAAACTCCGGGCAGAGAGCATTACACAGTTCACGGCAAGCCTTCGTCCTTTTCAAGCGACACTGATTGGCGAGGCCAATCAAGGGAAATACCACGATGGAGAGCGCGAACTTTTCAACATGCAACATCATTCTGCAGCGCTGAATCATCCCGGAATGTTGTTCGCGCTCATG
>JBEDKY010000249.1:0-6001 GCA_041171905.1 Pseudomonadota bacterium | reverse complement strand
GTGCAAGAACAATGGCGTTGACCACCAATAAAATAGCCCTGAAATTTTTTGTTTCTTTTTGTTCTTGCAACATCGATAGACCTTTCAATCAAAAGCGGCCTCAGTCGTTGACCGCACCGCGCTCCACAGCCTTGGAAACCAAAGTCTGCAACTCCACATTGCCCAAAGACGGATTCGCCTGACGCACAAGCGCAAGGAGACCGGCAATCTGCGGCGCCGCCATCGACGTTCCCGACATGCTGACAAAACCTTCCTCTCCAACAGCAGCCGACACAACCGCCTGCCCGTGCGAGGAAACATGCTTCATGCTGAGATTGTTGCCCGAGTAGTTCGAGAAAACCGCCATGCTTCCGTATTTGTCGGTTGCACCGACGGAGAAGCCAAGACCCGCAACAACACCCGCATAGGCTGCGGGTATCATCGGTTCATAGGCCCGCCCGTTGCCTGAGGCGATTGCAAACAACACACCCTTGCTCGCACCGTATTCAAAAACCTTGCGGAATGAAGCTGGTGCCGAATCTCCACCGAGGCTTAAATTGATGACCTGCGCTCCATTGTCAATAGCCCAGCGGATGCCTGCTTCGACGGTTTCGAGAGTTGCCGACTCACCACCCTCTCCCTCGTTTGGAAAAACACGCACGGCAAGGAGCTGTGCGTCGGGTGCAACCTGCCGGATGATTCCCGCAACGTGCGTTCCGTGGCCTTGTTCATCCTGATAGTCGGCAACCGATGTTCCCTTGCTGATGGGCGAGAATCCGCCAACGATGTGGTCTTTCAAAAAGGGGTGCTGTGCGTCAATACCGGTATCAACAACAGCAACCTTAATTCCCTTGCCGGTGAAACCCTTTTGCCAGAAGTTCTGTGCGGCCATCATGTCGGCGCCAATCCATTTTGCTTTCGCAGCAGCGCCGGAGTGAATCTTGGCCAAGTTGGGAATTCCGAATCCATAGGCGTTTGAGAAGTCGTCAGCGAGTGCAAAGTTGTAGAGTTTTTCTTTGCGCAGATTCGAACCGACCGGATACACCGACACACGATATTGTCCGGGAGCACCCTTCACGATGAGGTACTTTTGCCGGTAGCCGAATGTAAAGTTGACCTCCACCTGCTTTGTGCCCGAGACGATCAAATCACCGTGCTCATACACTTCGACGGTCTTGGGAGTGTCGGATTCAACCTCGACGCGGTAACGCGCATCGCCACGTGGACGCAGTGCGAAATTGTCGCAGGGTGCCTGTGCCGTGAGTCTTTGCACCGCTGTCGAGTAATGACCGAAGCCATAAATGACGCCGTCGCACTTCACCGGATCAAATTTGTATCTGTCCTGTGCCCACACTTCTTCAAGCGAGGCGTTTTCTTCGATGCGCTCGACACTCTCGGGCAGGGCCGATTCGAGCTGCAGATCGCCGCGCAGCAAGACAGCCATGGCGGGCTGACGCAATGCCCGCTGCCAAACGTTTTTGGGAAGATTCTGCAATGTCAGACGCGGTTCCTGCCAAGCGGATTTGAACTCATAGGAACGGCCCTCAAGCATCTTGCGGACCGAAGCGGGAAGCTCGGAAACACCCTGCTTGAACGTGATGACCATATCGGCAGATGCGGGAACACTGAAAAGAATGGCGCTGATGATGACAATTTTTTTCATCGCAATTTTTCCTTTGAGTTTATTCGTGCACACAGCCGAAAACGTTTTTCTCGGTCTCGGGAGAAGAGGCCATTTGGCCGTTGGTAAACATGCCGAAGTAGGAATCGTATTCGGGCTTGCGGGTGCTCGACCACATCGAATACATCGAGCTGGGCATCTTGGGCATGAAGCTCGACGGTGTGCGGCGGTTGAGTGAGAGCAGCATGGTCATTTCCTGTACCGTGGGCAGTCGCCAGTCGTTGAGCCCGCCTGCTTTACTGTTGAAGCACCAGCCGTTGGCCTGTGAGTGGGTTGCGGGCACTGTCCAGAGATATTTAGTACCTGCTCGCTCATTACGCGGCGCGGTCCACTTTAATTGTGTGAGTTTGTCGAGAAACACATCGGGCTTGATTTCAACAAAACGCTCGGCTCCCGTCGGACCGGCGCGCCGCGGAGTTTCGCCGCGCACACATAGAGCGCTGAACAATTCATTACGACGTTCGAAGGTCACCATTCCCAGCTTCACATGCAGCGTCCAGCGGTCGTCATAATCGGGCTGGTCGATGGCAACGGAGTCGTCGCGGCTCCACAACACATCGCCCGATTCTACGAAAGCGAATGCAGAGTGAATGTAGCGGCCGGCCCTGTCGTAATCGAGAACCGACATCAGCTGATAGTAACTTGGCAACTGCCAGTCGGAATAACCGCCGACGCGCGAATCTTCACAGTGATAATGAGCGGAATACCAGTCCATCGGCTGTGACGGTTTGCTCTGCCACATCCAGCCGAAGGTTTTATCGACAACCACTTCCTCGTCGCCGGCCAGCTGTTTTTGAAACTCCGCAGCGCGATCTTTCGCCAGAGGAACACTCCATGGAGCTTCATTTGAGTGGGATGGTTTGGGTGGATTGGCAAGTGCCGCAGAGACAAAGAAAAAAATGGCACAGGCGAGACTGCAGACAAGGCCGAACAACTTCATAAAGCCCTCCGGAAGGGATGTGCGTAAACCGACTGAAAACGGAGAGAGACTAAAACGTGCAAGAAAAATGAATGATTGGAGAATTGTGCCGGAGCGTGTCCGGTAAGCAACCATTATGTCGGAGAGTTGTCACCGCGTCTCTGTGAGCGGCGCAAACCAGCACTGCGGACGACGCATGTATTTTGCAAACTGCAAGCCGTCACAGTGCGAAGGCGCAGCATCACGCTCGGCCTCGGCCGAGTTGCGTGCCGCACCCAGATGACCGGGCACACGTGAGAAATCGAACTCACTCCTGCAGAATGCGCCTGCAAGCTGTGTGTCGATGCGGCATTGCGCCTGCGGGTGGCCGGTTTCGGTAACACTCACCCGTGTAGCATCGGGATGATTGAGAGATGGAATTTTTTTAGACTGTGAACCCTCGTAAAAGCGCATGGCATCCATCGCCGCCACAGTGCGGTAACAGATATCTCTGCGCGGCTGATCGAGAAATGATTCGTCGCAGCGTGATTTGAATTCGACCGGAATACGGCCCGCAAAAAGGGCGTTGACGTCCTGCTCGTCGCGCCAGATGCGCGGTGCACAGGCATGTGTTGAAAAATAATCTGCCTGACCTTCCGCAGCAGACCAGTTGTTGTTTTCTTTGAAAGGATAACCAGCCAGATGATGACCCAGCTCATGACAAACAATCAGCGAAAGGACATCGGCGGTCACATTTTTTATTTTCAGCACTCCGTCGTAGAAGTGAAATTCCCACACACGCCCCGCGTTTTTTCGCCAAGTGAATGCACCTGCACCAGAGCTGTTGCGATGAAAAACCACCTCGGTTGTTGCAGACTGCGTGGCTATTTCGTCTGAAAATTCGGAAAATACAGCATTGATGAGGCTTTCATAAAGCGCTCCGTCTGGCGGTCCGGCATGGCCTGCGCAGGGTAACACGATGGCAAGGCAGGCAAGCCCTGCACGCAAGTGGCTGGCACACTGGCCGCCAAAATCAGCCGATCGTTTCGATTTGAGCTGCGAAAAAATCATGCCCGCCCCAGATTTGAAAAATCATGCCGATCTGCCGGCAATATCACATGAAAACCGCCGCTTGGACAATGTCCGTCAAAATTCGCACAGGCCGTTTCTCATGCGCAGTGCCGAGAAATCCGAAATTGCCTGCGAGGGAGGTGCACATGGACGTGCGCTCGAGATCGGTTTTGGTCCTCACTCTGCTGCTGGTGCCAGCAACGGGACACGCGGTGACATTTCACGAAAGCCTGCAGGCCGGAGTGGTGTGTTCTGCTGAAAGTCATCCTGTGAAGTTTGAGATATTCGAGGCACCCACAGCGGACGACGGATTCTTCAAGGTGAGCGACGGTTTGTGCCGTGCGCTGCCCATGGATGAGGACGACGGCTCGACGCTTTTTCCAGTGGCACTTTGCCTCAACAACCGTGAGCAGGAATTCACTATGTTTTTTGGTGGATGGCTGAACATGCTGACGGTCAGGTTCAAAGACGAAAGCGACGAAAACAGCGACCTGCTGTGCAGGTGATGTGAGGGTGGCAAAAATGAAATTCAAGACACTGCCAATGTTGTGCATACCGCTCGCCCTGATGCTGCTGGCCTGCAAACCAAACAGGTCGACTGGCAGTGGGGAAACACAGACTGCACGCCAAGACCTCACTGAACAAGCTGCGGTAATCACGCCCACTGATGTACAGGAGTTCTGGGAGATTGTTAAAATCTTCTACTTGGACCGTGCACAGAATCACAATTTTGAATCTGACAACCGCTTTGAGACAAGTTTTCTCAAAAAATTTGCAGTCCCGCTGAAGGAAAACGACAAAATTAAAAAATTTGCGCAGAACATGTTCGATTTCATGGAGAGCGGTACTTACAATTTTGTTCTTCATGGAATCTCAAAAAAGTCCAAAGTGTCGGCACTGCCTCCCAAAGGGATGACCGACCGCGATCTCGAAGATTTCCTGCAAATTGTGAAAACAGAGTACTTTAAAAACGTCGCCGGAGTTCAGCTGCAGAATTTCAAGGCCCGCGAGATCCGATTTTACGCCAAGGTCCAAGGACTACCGGCTACAGCAATGCCCAGACAGGGCGACCTGCTTATCATTGCCGGTGACATCTTCAATAAAATAGAGACAGGACGAAAATAAATCTATGACAACTTGTTCGCACGAAAGGTGCGAATCACATCAGACTCAGAGTTGTACCCAACAGGATTGTGTTCGTCCTGATGTCTTCTATAACCTTGCTGGCTGAATTTGGTGCTTTGTAAGTTCCCACCTGCACCTTGCCATAGATGTCGATCAAGAAGTCGGGATTGTTGGTCGGAATTCCGTCCGCATGGTAAGAGACGCGCCATCCGAGATGCAAACCAAGCACGCGCCCTGTCACACTTCCGCCCTTCTGCCACTCTGCCTCAATGCCAAAGACGTCGCCCGAGTTCTCAATCCAAGGAGCCCATTTCAGACGTCCGCCATAGTGGTAGACGGCTCCGTTGAGTGCAGGGAAGATTTTGCTCGTCGCAGTTCGATCGTAGTCCCACGCTGTGGTGTAGGAAGTTTCACCGGCGTGAAGTTCCAAAAGGAAACGCCTTTGTTCGACAACGAGTCCCTGCATCAGTGATACGCCGATGGAATTTTCATAGCGGGTCGCTTGCGCAGACTTTTGCACTGCTTCTGTTTCGTCATCTAGACCCGTTGTTGCCGCCGCATCGGGTGTGTACTTGAGTGCAAACAAATGTCGTGCGCGCGTCGCACGCAGGCCCAAGCGTGTTGAGTCGTAACTCCACAACTTGGCATCGAATCCGTAGGTCAGCACGTTTGAATAATTATTCTGATTTTCTTTTCCGACCGGCAATCCGGAGACGTCCATGATGAGGCCAACGGCACGTGTGTGATCGCGTGTACGTGAGAACGATTCTGTGCTGGCCGCCGGAGTTGACCCGACTGGAACATCGATGGGTACAGCGGGGAGCGCGGGCTGTTGAGGAACCTGCATTGGAGGCGTGGTCGCAGGAGGTGTTTTGGACGCACCCGCAGACGGACGCACAACAGCAGCCGGTTGTTGAGAGACTGGCGGAGGAACTGAAATCTGCGCCACGGGGGGCCTCGCTGAAGAACTGTTTTTAGAGACTGTTTGTTCTGATTTGCCTGCACCTTCTGCGGAGGGTGCGGGAATCGATGGCACCTGCACGGGAAGAACCGTCGGTTTGAGCACAGGCGTCGGCACAGGCGTCGGCACAGGCGTCGGCACGGGTGTCGGCACGGGTGTCGGGCGCGGCGTCGGCAAGGGCGTAGGCACAGGCGTTGGCGACGGTGTCGGTTTTGGAGTCGGCGTCGGCGTTGGCGTTGGCGTTGGTGTTGGCGACGGTGTCGGTTTTGGAGTGGGTGTTGGCGAC